>NZ_JAZGTF010000014.1:0-1952 GCF_037389125.1 Photobacterium sp. MCCC 1A19761 | reverse complement strand
ACGTGGAAATATCGAAAGCGGAGCAGACCAGTTCAGTGGATTCTTGCTCTCTCAACTGGTCTATCAGGGCGTACGTTCGAACTCGTCCGCCATCAAGAGAGCTGTGGCCTTTTTTAAAATCGCTTTTTCGCGTTCTAGCCGGTTGATACGAGCCTCAAGCTCTTGGATCTTTTGCTGCTCTGGAGTCAAAGCCTTGTTGCTGGGAGTCTTTCCACCACGCTCAGCCTGGAGTTGACTGACCCACCGACGGAGGACTGTCTCCCCAACATCTAAAGAGCGGCTGGCTTCAGCGACCGAATAGCCTTGATCCAATACCAGACATGCGGCTTCCAATTTGAACTCATCAGTAAATGAGCGACGCTTTCTTGTCATTAAACACCTCTTGTTACGGTGGCAAGTTTACCACCTAAATTGGTGTCCGGAATCAATAGACCACTACACTATCAAGGGCTAGTTTAGAAAGTAACCCGACGCTAGTTTTTTCAAAAATGTAGTAAAGAGGCTCGTTAGTAGTCAGTTCCATAACTAAGTCCATATCCAGACGATTTATTAAGGGGAATCACAAAGTCTTTTATATCAGATACATTTGTTAAACTGTCCATATTTTGATCTTAGGTTTTAAAACAGTTGACTCAAGGTGTACGTATGAGTAAAAACTGCAAGCAACTTGGGGAGTAAGCAATATCTGGCTACACAGTTGAAGGTTATCAATACGCAAACCATATTAATCTGTACATCACTAATTTAGGAAAGCGTATAACACACTTTTGCCCAATAGTGCGCTAAACGTACACTGCGATCATGTATCAATCCAAGACACCTTCTCTTAATTCATGCGAACATTTCTGTAAGAAAATTTCTTTCAGTTAATAATAGAGTTAAATCAATAGTTCACGATAAAATCAACTTATGGTTGTTTCAGCAAGTTTTTAGGCCCGCTTTTGAGCGGCCTTTTTATATGTGAACATCGTATCGTGACAACTACCACACTTCTCGCGGTTATCTCACCTTGTGACCAAGCAGCCTCAACCATAAGTCGCATCAGGACATGAACGCTCTGGTTGAAATAGTCCCGATTGGAACGCCGTACCTCCACTCATCTATCCACCCCGAAAGGCGCAAAAGGAAGTTATCCCGACCCGAAACCACTGGGCTCAGGGGAGATATGCACAATTTCAGGGGATAACTGCAACGCGAAAAAAACGGGAGGCGTTTGCCTCCCATACTCTGGTGTTATCCGGGACGACTTATCAGACCCCGGTCCAGTGGAACTCAATGCGCAGGCCGCTCGGGTCGTAGCACATCATATGCATCGCCGGGCCTTCGCGGATCAGCTCGGGAGCGAACTCGATCTCAATCCCGTTCGAGGCGAGTTTGTCATAGACCTCAAACAACGAAGCTTTGCTGTCGACCCGGATCGCCAGGTGATGCAAGCCGACGTTGGTTTTGCGATCAAACGGCGTCGGGTTGTCCGTTTGAGTCGCCCACAAGGTCAGCATGATTGCACCGTCGCTGACGAAGATCGCCGGATAATCATCCCGCCGCTTGATTTCCTTCCATCCCAACAGAGATGTGAAAAAACGCGCGCTCTCTTCCAGTTGCGAGACGGCCAGGCCGATGTGATGAACCCCTTGCGTTAACGGCAAATCCATTTGTTTCTCCTTGATATTCAATCAATATAATGGCCGACAACCCACAGTTGCCAGCAAGTTTCCTGCGCGCCAGACTCAGTCTTGCGCCATGATGGCTTCCTCGGCGACCACAACGGCCTTGGCTTTGCTGCCGGTAAAATCGGCGGCAGCCAGTGCCTTGACGCCCAGGCGATAAATCTTCTCGTAGCCGGTAACTTCGCCGAATTCTGCCCGGACGATCATCCCTTCAAGGAAGGTCATCAGGGCTTCGGTTTTCGCTTCCACGCCCGGCTCGCCCGGCTCAAATGTTGAAAACAACAG
>NZ_JAZGTF010000013.1:0-202892 GCF_037389125.1 Photobacterium sp. MCCC 1A19761 | reverse complement strand
CCGAATTCTGCCCGGACGATCATCCCTTCAAGGAAGGTCATCAGGGCTTCGGTTTTCGCTTCCACGCCCGGCTCGCCCGGCTCAAATGTTGAAAACAACAGTGACTTCAGCCAGGCCTTATGGCGTAAAGCCTGTTCTGCAAGAGTCTCATCATGCCCCTTAAACTCAGCCAGAGCGTGCATAAACATACACCCCTTGAAGTTCACGGCCCGGAACCAGGCAAAATGCCAGTCCAGAATGGCATTCAGCCGACTGGTCGGGTCCGTCGCAGCGGAAACCACAGCATTTAATTCCTCCTCAAAGCGTTGATGTCGCCGGACCAGAACCGCCTCGATCAATTTACTCTTTGAACCAAAATGCCGGTACATCGACGTTTTGGAAACTTCCGCCTTGTCCCGGATCAAGTCGACGCCCACCGCGGTGTAGCCAAGCTCATTAAACAGCGCTTCGGCCACATCCAGAATGTGTGTTTTCTTACTCATCACGATCCTTATACATTAAGTTTCATAAATTAGGTATTGCCTTGAGGTGTACAGGTCTGTATTATCGCCAACCGAGGTGTACAGATCTGTTCATAAAAGTATAACACAGTTGATCCATAACTTTGCATACCATTCGTAAGGAGATGAAAAAAATGAAGAAACTTCGTGGGGGCGGCGCGTTACCGCCGAGACCGAAATTGATTCAGATGATGAAAGGACTGGTTGGCGGCTTCCTCGGGATTCTGACACTCAGTGTGCTGGGTCAGTCAACCGGCGTGCCATGGCTGATGGCACCTTTCGGCGCAACGTGTGTCATTTTGTTCGCCGCGCCGGCTTCACCACTGGCACAGCCACGGAATGTCATCGCGGGTCACCTGATCACTTCAACCGTCGGGCTGGTCGCCCTGTATACACTCGGTGATTCAATCATCGTGATGTCGCTGGCGGTCGGGGTTGCCATCATGCTGATGCAGTACTTCCGTGCGGTCCATCCGCCTGCCGGTGCCAACCCGTTGGTCATTATTCTTGCCGGACAAGGGGCCGTCGGATTTGACTACCTGATCACCCCGGTCTTGATCGGAAGTGTCACGCTGGTCGCCATCGCTTCCGTCATTAACAACTACGGCGAAGAAGGGAACTGGCCGGTTTACTGGCACGGCTTCAGCCGTCAGAAGGGGTAATCACAATGCCGAAACTTGATCTCACGTTGAATACGACGCTGCCGGAAGAAACGGTCAGCCAAGTCGTTACCGGACTCACCGAGCTGACTCAGGCATTGCTGAACAAGCAGCCGGAAGTGACCCGGATCCATGTTCACCAGAACCAAAGCCTGTGCTTTGTCAACGCGACCCGGGTAACCGAGCCAGCCGCCTTTGACCTGGCGATTTACATCACGGAGGGAACGAACACTGAAGAGCAGAAAGCGCAGTGGCTACGGGCGACTTACCAGTTGCTCAGCGATGTGCTGGGAGAAGGGACAACGCAGCAGCCCAATTATATATCCATACACGAACTGGATGCCCGAAACTGGGGCTACAACGGCCTCAGCCAGTTCGCCAGAAACCGTTAAGACCACACGATCTAACCCACACTAACAAGGAGATAAACACATGGAATTCACCGTGCCACCTGAGTCAAGAGACGTTGTTCTGAAACTGGGTTTTGACAGCGACATCAGCCTCCCGGCCGAGCTGGATTTTCAGCCTTACCAACGCGGCCTGCGCGAAGGCGTCGATATTGCGGTGTTGTTTGATGAAACCGTGAACGATCCCAAGGGACCCGATATGGCGTTCCTGCGCTATGAAGCCGGTGCTTATGTACCCGGCCACGTTCACATGGGCTTTGAAACCGTGCTGGTCCTTCAGGGCGACTACATCGAAAACGGCCAGACATTTGCACCGGGTGCGTTAATTGTCCGCGCGCCCGGTACCTGCCACAGCATGGCTTCGAAAAATGGTTGCGTGATCCTGGCGTCCCGCTATCAACCGGTTAAACAGCTGGTCGAGTGATCCCATGAAACAGACGACAGCAAAAGCCGTGGCTGAACTGATCGACAACGGTGCGGTGGTGATCCCCGGTGGGTTCGGGTGCTGCGGACACCCGGATCTGCTGACCGAGGCCCTCTCGGAGCGATTTGCCCGCGAGCAGCAACCCAAAGGACTCACCCTGCTGTTTGCCTCCGGTGCCGGAGACAAACAAGGAAAAGGCCTAGATAAACTGGCACACCCCGGTTTGGTCAAACGCGCCATCGGCGGGTTCTGGGGATTCTGCCCGGCACTGACTCGGCTCGGCCGTGCGGGAGAAATTGACGCCCACAACTGGCCGATGGGGGTGATGAGCCACCTGTTTCGCGACATGGCTTCGGGGCTGGACGGCCATTTCAGCCGGGTCGGATTACATACGTTTGTCGACCCGCGCCTGGAAGGCGGTGCACTGGCGGCAGACACCGAACCGCTGGTTGAAGTGATATCCATCCGGGAGAAAGAGCAGCTCTACTACCCGAGTCCGGGAGCCGACTTCGCCCTGCTGCGGGGAACCGTAGCCGATCGACACGGCAATATCTCTATGGCCGCAGAAGCGGCCCTGCATGATGCGCTCTGGCAGGCCATGGCAACCCGGAATAACGGCGGTAAGGTCGCCGTGCAGGTTGAGTGTATTGTCCGGAGTCTGCCGGCGAATCAGGTCGATATTCCCGGGCACTTGGTCGACTTTGTGATTGAGAGCGGTGATCGCCACTATCCAAGTTACGGCTCGGCACAAGAGCTGGATGCCGTTCAGCAGGCCCCTCTCTCCCCGGAGAAGATGCTGATCGTCAGCCGGGCCTGCAAGGAGCCGATCCCAGACGGGGCTTTCCTGAACTTCGGGATTGGGATCCCGGCCCTGGTCGGCGAAAGACTGGCTCACTTGAACAACCGGATCGATACTTCTGTCGAGTCCGGGGTGATCAACGGCAAGCCGAAAGAAGGCATTGCCTTCGGTGAAGCGACTGATTTCAGCAGTGTGATTCAGCAAGCCGATCTGTTCAGCTTTTATAACGGCGGCGGAATCGATGTAGCATTTCTTGGATTTGCCGAAATCGACCAGCACGGCAATATCAATGCCAGTGCATTCGGCGAGAAGCTGACGGGTGCAGGTGGGTTTATCAATATTGCCGCATCCGCCAAGAAGTTAGTGTTTTGCGGCACCCTGACCACCAAGGGCCTGCAACTCGGCAAAAACGGACGCGACATCCAGATCCGACAGGAAGGCGCAATACCAAAATTTGTTGAACGCGTTCAACAGGTCACGGTCGCGACCCAACATCCGGATTTCTGGGATAAAGAAATTAAAATCATTACTGAACGGGCTGTATTTTCCCTACACAAGGGTGAATTTACCCTGGAAGAACTGACCGAGGGGATTACGATCGACTCAGTGCTCCGGGCCATCCCATTCACCATCAAGATTTCTCAAAATATTACGCAGTAACGAGTAAATAAGGATATTTAACGTGAACACAAACATCGTCATCGTTGGCGGTGGGGCTTCTTGCATCTCATTTATCGATGCCCTGCTGAAAAAAAACTTACAAGAAAAATTAAATGAACTGTCACTGACTGTATTAGAGAAATCCAAGGAAATCGGACCGGGAAATGCATATTTCAGCGATTTAAAATCGAATCTTTTAAATACCAAAGCGGGCTATATAACGGTATTTAAAGATCATCCTGGTGATTTTTATCATTGGCTGGAATGCAACGAATATAAATGGAAATCTGATTTCCCGGAGCTGGAAATTACCCGCGATACGTATGCGCCCCGGGCACTGTTCGGGATGTATATGAAGGATGCTTTCTCTGCAATCTGTACCGAAGCCCGACGCAGCGGTATCCAGGTCAAAGTGATCCGCGACGAAGCGGTCAAAGTCGAGCAAATCAAGAAAGACCAGATCAATGTCGTCACCCAAAACGGGACTGTTATTGTCGCCGAGAAAGTCGTTCTGGCCTGTGGAACCCAGCAGCAGTCTGCTGTGCTGCCACCGTACAGCCATGACATTATTCATTCGCCGTATCCGACCCGCGAGCTGAAACAGAAAGTACTGGCCGAAGAGAGCGTGGCGATTATCGGCGCCCGGCTCAGCGCCATTGACGCAACCATTGGCCTGATTGAAGGCGGTCATACCGGCCCGATCACCATCTATTCGCGCAGCGGTTATTTCCCGTTTGTTCGCGGCATTCAGGGACGCTATAAGAACGCCTATCTCACTCCGGATTACATTGCCGAGCATTGTCCGGCGCTGGATTTCTATAAGCTGGGCGATCTGTACCAGCAAGAGCGTGAGCGTTACCGAGCCCAGTCGGAAAGTTCCTATTTCGAAGAATTGCCGCTCCCCAACCAACCCATCCGCGATCTGGAAGCGTTTCTGGAGAAAGAGCTGGCGATGGCGAAGCAAGATCGGGGCTGGCAGGCGATTCTGTACGATACCAACAGCGGGATCGATCAGATCTGGGATCGCCTGCGCGCCGATGATCAGGAGCGCTTTATGAAGGAGTTCTTCTCCTCAGCCATGTCACTGCGAGTCTCGATCCCGGCCGAGAATGCCGAAAAAATCCTCGGCTACCTGCGTTCAGGCCAATTGAAATTTGTCGCCGGGGCTTCGTCCGTCAAGGTCGAAGACGGGCAGCTCATGGTGCAGTGCAACGACAGCAGCACCCCAACCGGTAAGGTGATTTATGCCACCGGCAGCCCGAAATCGCTGAGCCAAATCGACTCTCCCCTGGTCCGTAACCTGATTGAAAGCGGCACCAGTGTTGAAAACAAGTTCGGTGGTCTGGATGTGTGCAAGCATGACTACGGCCTGTTCTGCAAAGACGGGCAGATGAACACCAGCATCTTCGCCATCGGCGAGCTGACCAGCGGACGCTTTTTGTTTACCAGTGCTCTGGACATCATTGTCCGGCACGCTCATGCCTGTGCCGACAGTGTCGAGAAGTTCATGATTGAACACGACTATTCTCTGTCTTTGGCTAAATCCTAGGAGTTCACATGCATCTATCTTTTATTCCGGAATCAACCCTGTTATTGGGCCCGGGCCCATCTCCGGTTCATGATTCAGTGCTGGCTGCGACCTCGCAGCCAACCATCGGCCACTTAGACAAACAGTGCTTTGCGCTGATGAACGAAATCAAACAGATGTTGCAACAGGTTTTCCAAACCCGTAACGCCCTGACAATCCCGCTGTCGGGACCGGGTTCGGCCGGGATGGAAGCCTGTGTCGCCAACCTGGTTGAGCCGAATGAAAAAGTGGTCGTGTGCATCAACGGTGCCTTCGGGCAGCGGATCGCCGACAGCGCGCGAAAAGTCGGCGGCAACGTCATCGAAGTGCGCGCCGCCTGGGGCCGCCCGATCACCCCAACCGCCCTGCGTGACACCCTGACCCAACATCCCGATGCCAAGTCGGTCTGTTTCGTCCATGGTGAAACCTCAACCGGCGTTCTGAATGATGCGCAGGTGCTCTGTGCCGTCGCCCGTGAATTCGGCGCCCTGACAATTGTGGACGCCGTGACGTCACTGGGCGGCGTTGAAGTCAAAGTCGATGAATGGGGCATTGACGCCATTTTCTCCGGCACCCAGAAATGTCTGTCGTGCCCGCCGGGACTCTCGCCAATCAGCCTGAGCGAGCGGGCTGTGAACAAACTGACCCAGCGGCAGTCCCCGATCCCGAGCTGGTTCCTCGACCTGTCGATGATCAGCAACTACTGGGACGTCTCGTCCCGCGCCTATCATCACACGGCACCAATCAATGCCCTGTACGGCCTGCATCAGGCGCTGTCTAATGTGCTGGAAGAAGGCCGCGAGGAACTGATGGTACGACACGCCGAGTGTCAGGAGCTCCTGATCTCCGGTCTTGAAACGCTTGGGCTGGAATGCCTGGTGGATGAAGACAGCCGCTTGCCGCAGCTCACGACGATTCTGATCCCCGACTATATGGATGATAAAGAATTTCGCGAACAGCTGATGGCGGAATATAAAATTGAAATCGGCGGCGGCATCGGTGAACTGGCCGGTCAGGTCTGGCGCATCGGACTGATGGGTAACGGTGCCCGGCCGGAGTATGTCGAGCAATTACTGGATGCCATGTCGTGTCTGCACCTGCGCTCTTTCATTCAGATTGAAATGCAAGCCGATAGCACCGCTCAGCCGGCCACTTGCCTCAACTAACCCTTGCTCAACTAGCCCCAATACTTCCCGGCCACCTGGCCGGGAAAGCAAACCCAACTGACGGGAACAGTCCGAGCGCCGGTTGATTCGACTGAATTCCGTCCGGTCTGTTCCCTTCTTTAATCTGCTTTATTCGCTTTATCCCCTTTCTCATCTCAACCCTCCGCGACAACCCCACGCAACTTGGTTAAAATCCAATAAAAAGCAATCACTTAAATCAATAGTTCGAACGCATCAAATCAGGAGGTCCCATCAGCAAACCGTGGAGCAAGTTGAAAAAAGCAATCGAAGCCCTGTTTGATCCGACAGCCGGGCTGCAGATCCATTGCAATGTCTACCGAATGAGCAGTGCGCGCGGAAGTACCCATTGCCCGCGCTACTGGATTGTTCAGGGGAAGACTATTATTTGGGATTATCCGAAAGACTTTTTGCCCCTAAACCAGACAGAACATGCCGGACAATACCCTTATGTCAACGATGTCTCAGAGATCTCAGCTTTACTTCGGCACTATATAGACACACCGAAAGCGGCGCTGATGACGACATCTTTCGATGACCGATGGGGACTGATCGATATGCTGCGTTGCGCTGATCGGCGGCTCGGGCTGAAACGCCTGGAGGAAACTTATACTGAAACCGACATTCCGGCAATCCAAGCGATCCTTACAGCCAGAAGCAAAGCCAATGTGATAGAAGGGTAATCAGTCCATGATTTGAAGAAAATCGAGGATATCCAATTGGTCGCGCGCATTTTAAGTTCAATAATTGCCTGCTCGAATAACCCGAAGCAGGCAATCATCACGCCCTGTCATTGATTGCAAGGCAACGCACGAGCAGCATCATCCCTCACTACGGCTCACTTCTCGCCCCGGGCGTAAAAACGGCTTCACGGCAAGTGGCAGCGAGTGGAGGATCACCATCCGGGTAATATGGTTCAGCATGATCAATGCCGGTTCCAATCCCAGGTATATGGCAGCGACGGTCATGGCTTCAATGCTGCCCGGCACCCAGGACATCAACAGCACCACAAAACTCTGTTCCAGTATCTGGCTGAACACATACGCACACAGGAGCGTGACTCCGAGACTCAGGGTTGTCGCGATGACCCCTGAGCGCAGGTGGGTCGCAAACTCCCGGCCACTGACATCCACCAGCCGAATACCGATCAACGCCCCCAAGGCAGAAGTGGCAACAAACACCAATACCGGCGGGATCGTCAGGCTGGCCTCCGGCATCATCACCCCGAAACCAATGGCCGTCAGCATCCCGGTTACCATGTACGGCGCAGGCACGCCGATTTTCTCCAGCACCACCCCGCTTCCCCAGGCGGCGGCTGCAACGGCCAGCAGCCAATAGGACTCTTCACCGGTAAAGAAATAAAATTCTGCCGCCTGGTTGTCCGCAGCAATCACCCCGGAGAGGATCACCAGCGTGACCAGACGCACCGTGTGGGTGAACACCACTTTGCCGGACGGTTTCTGCTGCGCTTCATTAAGCACCAGAACCGCGGCCATGGCGCCCGGCACCGAGCCCAGTAAACTATCCGTTTTCGACCACTGCTCTCTTTTATGCAGCCACCAATAGGAAATGCTGACCTGTCCGACCATACACGTGATCAGCCCCAGCAACATCAAGGGCGGGAAACTCACCGCCCCTAAATCACTCGGCACCATCACCCCGACCCCGATGCCCAGCACCAACTGCACAAACGTCAGCGTCGGTCCCGGCAGGGACAGTCGACGTCCGACTTTCCCGGCCACCATCAGAAACACAATCGCCCCGAACATTGCGCCCAGCGGGATTTGGAGCCAGACAAACAACACGGACCCCAACAGGGACAACACCACAGCATTCAACATACAACCACCTCTTAATCGGGGGCAGACGAGCCATACAACGGCTCGCCTGTTATTTCTCTTGATCGACTCATGACGCCTCACGGCGCGATGTCAGGAATCGGCAATCAATCAAGCCGGTTCCCATGCCGCTTGTTCATTAAACCATTGATGCAACTCACCAAGGCGTGATTCGACTTCCGATTCTGTCCGCCCCATGACAATCGCACTCATGATCTCCCCGTTGGTAAACGCCATCGGGGTATACACTTCACCGATCCGACCGGTAAAAGCGTATTTCTCGACATAATCCCGGTCACACGAAATCGGCGCATCCAGCAGCTTGCCGGCCATCGGCGGCACCAATAGCTGTCCGGCCAACCGTGCAGGACGTTCAAGCGGGACGGCAACCTTGTCAGGATCCCGCATGTACGCCAGATATGCCATCCGCAGATCCAGCCCCCAGGCGGCCCGGTGCTCGTCATTAACAAAGCAACCGCCGAGACGACAAGCAATCTCACCCAACACAACTTCACCATCCGGTCGAACAAACACTTCAAGGTGGAACAACAGGGTCGGCTCGGAAGGCAATACCTCGCAGATGAGTTGATTGGCCATGGATTCAATCTGTTTGGCCAACGGCGTGTCCGGATCCAGCATCTGCAATCCGAGTGCCTTACCGGAGAGAAAATCAAGACAGGAAGACAACGCCTTGCTGGTCGAAATCAGTACCGGGCGGCCATCGACAAACAAACCGTTGGTCTGGTAGTGCTCCCCTTCAACAAACTGCTCAACCATCAGATTCAAAAAGCCGGTCCCCTCCTGCCGGGCAAGGTATGTCCTGGCATCCTCGTCACTGCGGATCACCATAACCCCGTTGGAGCCCCGGCCATCGCGCGGCTTGGCGACCACCGGATAGCCGTACCGGGCAATAAACTGGTCCAACTCGGTCGCATTGTTCAGCGTCGACATCGCCGCGATGGGGATCCCCGCTTCAGCCGCCAGAGATTTCATCAGGAACTTATCACGATAATACTGCACCCGCGCTTCACTGCCCTCGCTGACGCCCAGCCGATCATTCACCCGGGCCGCCCGCATCAAGTCAATTTCAGCCAAGGCGACAACCCGCGGGTTTTGCATTTGCAACGCCACCTGATAGACCTCAATTTCCACCTGCGGATTGTCGTTAAAACGATCCATATAATGCACCTTGAATCGTTCAGCCAAGTGAGCTGTCAGTGCATCCCGACCGCTAGTGCAGGTGAAAATAACCGCGTTTTCTCCCGCTGCGGCAATCAAATCGTCGACCGTGTGCTGGAGCAATATTTTCGGTGGGCATAGAACAATCAAATGATTCATCTGTTTCTTCCTTGTCGTTCTGGATCAGCGCTGAGCAGTTTCTGATGGGGTTCGAAGGGATTCTCGACCGGGGCCGAGCTGGTTGACGGTAAACACGAACATGTCCCGGTGTCCATGACCGGGCAGCAACGGCACGATCGGCGACACGTAATGGCGATACTCGCGATCGTCAAACAGCAGCAGTTCACCGAATCCCAGTTGCTCGTCGGCTACCACCGCAGAGCCTTTCAGCACCACCGAATTACCGCCGGTGATATTCTGCTTCCCCATGCACAAGGTGCAAATGTAATCAAACCCATCTTGGTGGATCCCCTCCGGCGCCGGGTAACCCACCGCCTGATCTGACGCGGTGATCCGAATTTGGTGGATACCGATTTCGGCATATTTCAGCCCCAGGGTTTGCATCAGGTAAGGGATCACACGCTCCTGACAGAAGTGCTGAGCAACGGTATCCAGGAGCTCAAACTCACGACGGATCCCACCGGAATAGCCATTGATATCCGAAGATTGATAGAAAACATTATTAACCCGATGAAACGTCACTTCCCAGGGGTCAACATGACAGCGAGAGAAACGACGCTGGCGAAACGACTCTCCCGGTTTCAAATAAGGGTCTTCACGCAGATGGTTGAAGCTGCCGAGTAAGCGGGGATAAGCATCAAAGGTATAGATGGTAGCAGCCAGGCTATCTTTCAGGCGCAGCGCCTCTGCCGGAGCTGACACAGGTGTAGGGCAAGTTGCAAGTTCCACGACATCCGTCCTTGAAAACAATTGAATACAATGAAAACACAATCAACAACAAAACCCTGACATAAAAGCAACCATATGAACACACTTTCGTATTGCAACTTGATCCCAGATCTCAAACATTACTCCGCCATATTGATTTAATCTGGTTATATATTTTACAAAATAATTTCAAAGAAAAATTAATAACTGCAACATGGTACTTTGAGTACACCCCTCCCCCTGCCATCCTGTTCAGAACTTCCTGCGGCACCCGAGCGAAAAAACAACAGTTCATTCACAATAATGGCATTGCATCACCCGGGGCCGTTGGCAACCCCGGGCCGCGATCAAATGTCATTAGACCCGGAAGAATCCCACCGCTTGCTTCAGCTCCCCCGACAACTGGTTCAGCGCTTTGCCCGCCTGTTCGTTCGTGTTCATTAACCGGATGGATTCAGACGACATATCGGAAATTTTCCCCATATCGGAAACGATCTCGCCCACCACATCCACTTGCGCCTGCGTGGCTGAGACCACCTCGCGGATCCGGTTCAGCGTATCTTCGGCCTGTTGCTCGATATTCATCAACAGTTCGCTGGCCTGCGCAGTTTTGACATTGCCCTCGGCGACCTGAGGCTGCGTCGCCTGCATTGCCTTCACACTAATCGCCGTCTGAGACTGCACTTCACTGATCAAAGACTCGATCTGCGACGTGGCTTCGCCGGTGCGTTGTGCCAGCTGGCGTACTTCATCGGCAACAACCGCAAAACCGCGACCCGACTCCCCGGCCCGCGCCGCTTCAATCGCTGCGTTTAAAGCCAACAGGTTGGTTTGTTCCGAAATGCCGCTGATCACATTCACAATGCCGCCGATATCTTTGGTTTTCGCCTCCAGCAACTGAACTTGCGCGACTGTTGCATTGACGGTTTCAGCAATGGTTTCCATCTGCTGCGCCACCCCAAACACCAGGGCGCGTCCCTGGCGGGCATTGTCCGTCGTCATCACCGAGTTACTTTCCGTTTGATTCGCCACGTCGGCAATCTGATCGATGGTGTCACGCATGCCTTCAAGTCGCCCCAAAGTGTCAGCCGTGACACTTGCCTGACGCTCAGCTGACTTGAGCACCCGGCCAGCCCCTCCGGATACTTCCTCGGCTTGTTCGACAATCTGCGTAGAAGCGCCAGCAATATTGCTCACAATCCCCGTCAACGTCGCGGACATTGTCGAAAGAGAATCGAGAATACTTTCCCTCGGGCGCGCACCATAATCGTGGGTTAAATCGCCATCCGCCATCAACTGGATCGCTTTCTGGGCCTCAAAAGGCTCACCACCCAGAGAGCGCCGGAAGCTGCGTTCAATCACCACCGCAACCACCAGCGAAATCGCGATGGCAATACCCGTAAGCACCAGCATCAATTCTTCAAAGCCACTCGCCACCGCGCGGGCCTCCGGCGTCATTTTCTGATTCAGCCCTTCCTGGAAATCAATGAACCGGTTGATCGCATTCAACCAATCCACAAACGCCGGGCGGGCTTGCTCCAACAACATAACCGTTGTGTCGATGCCCTGCTTTTTATCCGCAATAATCGCCTGAACCAGTGGCAAGGTTTTCTGCTGGATCTGATCAATTGTGCGCAGCATCGACAGCTCTTCCGGTGTAAACACAACGCCCCGGTTGATCATCTGATTCATGTTGCCCTCAGAGTCGCGATAAAAGCGCTCCAAGCGTTTAATTTCGCCTTCCAGCCCCGCCAGTTCACTCGCATTGCGTGCCATCGCCACATCGCGGATTGCAATCGCGCGATCATGCACACTGCCGCGGAAGTTGATCGCGTACCGTTGTTTGAGGGAATTGATATCGGTCATCTGGGCTAAAGCCGTATCAATCTGATTGACCTTTTGGATGCCGAGTATCGTCAGCAGCAACATCAAGCAAAGCAGCGTGCCAAAGCCGAGTATCAAACGGGTTTTCACTTTCAACTGTAAGACGTAATTCATCCTCTTCCCCCAATCATTCCCGCTGAATCAAACCAGCGTGTTCCTGTTATTGTTCTTCGCCAAGCCCCTGCATCACCGATTAACTGATGACAGTCAGCGCATCGTCGAAGCTTAAAGAACACCGGGGCAAGAGGCTAATTGAACTTGGCTATTTCTTTGATAGGGAAGGACTATTGTCTAGTTACAGCTAGAATATCGCTGAGCAGACTGATTGATATAGAGCATCAACTTAAATCTTAAAATCGACAAAAATCAGTTTACAGAACATAAATTCCAAAAATTCAACTCCCTTATAAATATCGATTTAAAACATACTCATAGATTGGATCATCACTTCCATATGAACACATTTTAAATTTCGTGTAATAAAGTGTAATTGAATAATTACCCACCAAGGAATATAAATATAATTATTAACAACACAACAATCGACTTTCCATAAAAAGGAAACCTTGTAAGGAGGAATCAATGTCCGACTCAAAAAAAACATACTCAAAACTTGGTAACGGTGTAAAAGCATACATTCCCGAATTTGATGAGCTCAATGGTCCATTCACTGATTTAACTTGTTATCGTGAAGAGAAAACTAAAAATAAATTTGAAGCTTACGCCCATCTAGTTTCAAGCTACGAGCATTATCATGAACTCAACAAAAAACATAGTGGAATGAGCTTAGACTTTGGTATTTTTAAGCTAGGCCATAAAAAAGAACGCACTGAAGAGCATGACATTAAAGAAACCAATGTGAATCTATGGCTTACTAGTACACGCCAAGGTAAGCACATTGAGCTAGATGTAAAACCGGATTCGGACCTTATGTCTGCAAAAGCCAAGTCATTGGATAAAATCGACTTTTATAATAATTATGGCCGGTACTATATCAGTGGAATCACTACAGGTTACTACTGCCATGTGCTAATCACCATTACTTGTTCATCCAAATCAGAAGCCGAAAAAGTAGGTAAATCCCTTAATTCCAAAATAACGACTGAAGATGGCAGTGGTGCGTTTAACAGAAGTAAAGAAAATTCATTTATCAATGAATGTAAAAATCGCAATGCTATCGTTCATATAGAACATAACCTTCCTGACCATATCATCAAAGAAATTGATCAATCTAGCAAGGGGGATAATTCTTTTTTACAGGGAGCTCTTAAAAAAATTTCAGTTGTTGAATCCTTAAGTGTAGATAAGTGTGATGAAATTGTAAGTTACGATCTTAAACAATACCCACAAACAATCCAAAGTAGTTATGCTTTTACGGACACCACTTTTGAGAAAGAGCTGGAAGCTCACCCTGCGCTTAATGAGCTCAGCATAAAACGTGAATTTATCAAGTGCTTAAATACCATTTCTGATTGTAAAACATATCAAGCTCATCCAGGAAAGTTCAACAAAGTTAACAATATAAAAGAAAAACAGCAATATTTCGAGGGAAAACTGGATCAATACATCACTTTAATCGGCAAACTGAACGACAATCCTTGGGCGGATGTGTCTAAAAATGTTGATTATATTTCTAATAATTATTCTGATGATAGAAACTATAAATTTGTTTTAGATGTTTCAAATGAGTATATTAACAAACTGGCTGAACAAACATTGTTTAATGCCATTGCAAAAATAGATAATACTCACATGGGTGGTAAAGAGACTGTCAACAAAATATTAAATGAAGTCGTTGAGCAAAGCGAGTCCAAAGGACTCTTCGGTGAGTGGACTATTTGTAATGGCGACTCTAATAAAGCAATCCATATTAGCAGTAATGCTCGTTGCAAAGTGTTTAATAATACTGATCACGGCAGGCATAAGATTTCCGCAATCTACAGCCATGTAGAGTAATTTAAAACACCCCGCGGTCTTAACACCGCGGGGTTCCTTTGAACACTGCCATCTAACCTGAATCCACCGAACGCTCACGACCATCCTTGTCATACCTAACACACCTGTATACAAAAACTTCCGCTGAAATTGTGCACAATGTTGGTGATTTTTCCTCGCAAGCTGTAAAATGGCTCACACTTATGGATACCCGATGCTATCGGCTGCAACAAAGTTCAGTATGATGGCATGCTTAGGAAAATGAACAGGTTGAGGGTTATTACTCCGATGGGAAGCCTTAAAAGTTCGATGAAACCAGCCACCAAAACCAAAAGTGCCGGTCAGTCTCAGGATGATGTCGTCTATTGCCACATTTTTGATGCCATTCTGGAGCAGCGCCTGCCGCCTGCAACCAAGCTCAACGAAGAAGCCCTGGCTGAGATTTTCGGCGTCAGTCGGACCATTATCCGCCGCGCCCTGCTGCGTTTGTCTCTGGAGCAAGTGGTCGACATCCGCCCGAACCGGGGTGCGATGGTCGCTTCGCCGTCGGTCGATGAAGCCAAGCAGATCATCAAAGCCCGCGAAGTGATGGAGCTGGCGATTATTGAGCTGGCCGTTCAGCATGCCACCAAAGCCCAGATTGATGAATGCCGCAGGCTGGTCGAGAAAGAGAACAAGGCCTTTGAGCAAGGCGACTACGGCAGTGGCCTGCGCCTGTCGGGTGAGTTCCATATCAAACTGGCCGAAATGGCAGAAAACACGCCGCTACTGGCTTTTCAGCGCAGCCTGGTGTCTCAGACTTCCCTGCTGATCGCCCAGTATGAAACCGGCAGTCACTCCAACTGCTCTCAGGACGAACACAGCCATCTGCTCGATGCCATCGAGGCTGGCGATACAGTCAAAGCACTCGCGCTGATGCAGGAGCACCTGGATCATATCCGCTCGAAACTGAACCTTGATGGCCGGACCGCCTCCAGCGATCTGCACGTGGTGTTCTCAAACGTGCTGAAAAATCGGTAATCATCGCCGCGTTGGCGTGAATCCTCACTTCAATATCTACAAGCCACTGCAAGTGGCTTGTTTCGTTTGGCCTGCTTCCCCTCTCCTGCCGCTTCACATGCAATCCAATCTGAGCGTTCTCAGACTTCAGATCTGTTGATGACTTGGTATTGCACACAAAGTTTAAACAAAATTGTGTACAGTTTTTCAGGCCGCCATTTTTTACCTCAACAGCAAATGATCCCAACTCAATCCGCCGGTAACGTAACAACCTTCTATATCTGTCTCACTTTGCAGTGAATCCCCCCGCCACCATGTTACCAGATTGTAAAATTTAAAGTTGACCCCCGAGTCAGATTGACCAATTATTGACCCAAAGGTCAGAAAAAATACATCTATCTCGTGAGTCAATGTACAAGGAGGTCTCTTGATTACTTTTTTGCTCAATCAAGAAATCCGGCAAGAAGAAAGCTTGTCTCCCAACATGACAGTGCTGAACTATCTGCGCACCGTCCAGAAGAAAACGGGGACCAAGGAAGGTTGCGGCTCGGGTGACTGTGGTGCCTGTACCGTGGTTCTGGGGGAGTTAGTCGATGGCCGGTTGGAATACCGCTCCGTCAACTCCTGCCTGACGTTTATCTCGGCGCTGCACGGCAAGCAGCTGATCACCGTTGAAGATTTACAAAACAAAGACAAATCCCTACATCCGGTGCAGCACGCCATGGTTGAGTTTCATGGCTCGCAGTGCGGCTACTGTACCCCCGGTTTTATCATGTCGATGTTCGCGCTGAGTAAGAACAAACCGGCAGCAGATAAAGCCGATGTGATGGAATCACTGGCCGGCAACCTGTGCCGTTGTACCGGTTATCGCCCGATTGTCGAGGCTGCGCTGTCGCTATCCGGCAACGAGCCGATGCGGGATCAGTTTGCAACACTGGAGCGCGACACCATTGCCAAACTCGAAACAATTCAGGCAACCTCTGCCACCCTCACCGATGGCCGCTTGCAGTCTTTCTCACCCCGCTCAACCGACGAGCTGGCGCTTCTTTTTCAGGAGTACCCGAACGCGAAACTGGTCGCCGGCGGCACCGATCTGGCGTTGGAAGTGACCCAGTTCCACCGGGAAATTGAAACCCTGATCAGCGTCAATCAGGTCGAGGACATGAAAGTCTGCACCGAAACCGACGATGCCCTGCTGATCGGCGCCAACGTGCCAATTAGCGATGCCTATCCGTTGCTCAATACCCACTTCCCGGATTTTGGTGAACTGCTGCATCGCTTTGCCTCCCTGCAAGTACGCAATCAGGGCACACTGGGCGGGAATATTGCCAATGCCTCTCCCATCGGCGATACCCCGCCGCTGCTGCTGGCGCTGGATGCAAAAATCAAGCTTCGCTGCGGCGACACCAGCCGGATCCTGCCGCTGGAAGAGTTTTTCATCAGTTATAAAGTCACCGCGCAGCAGCCGGGTGAGTTCATTGAGCAGATCATCATTCCCAAACCTGAGGTCGCTGCCCAGTTTCGGGCCTACAAACTCTCGAAGCGTCTGGATGATGACATCTCGGCTGTTTGCGGCGGCTTCAACATCACCCTTCACGACGGCGTGGTCACAGATGCCCGCATCGCGTTCGGCGGTATGGCGGCGATCCCCAAGCGGGCCAGTCACTGCGAAGCCAGCCTGATCGGCCAGCCGTGGCAAAACGACACCATCAGCAAGGCGATGAAGGCGCTGTCGCAGGACTTCCAGCCGCTGTCCGATTTCCGGGCCAGTCGGGAATACCGCACCCTGACCGCCGCCAACATGCTTCGCCGTTTCTATATCGAGCAGCAGAACCAGGATAACCATATCGAAACGAGGGTCACGTCATATGTCTAACGCCAATCACAACACATTGAGCCACGAAGACATGGTGGCCATCGCCAAACAGGATTTGAAAACCGGCGTCGGGAAAAGCGTCAAACACGACAGTGCCCCGAAGCAGGTCACCGGCGAAGCCATCTATATTGATGATCGGCTGGAGTTTCCCAATCAGCTCCACGTCTATGCGCGGCTGAGTACCCAGGCTCATGCCAAAATCACCAAACTGGATGTATCGCCCTGTTATGAGTTTGAAGGCGTCGCGATTGCAATCACCAGCCAGGATGTTCCCGGTCAGCTGGATATCGGCGCTGTGCTGCCCGGCGATCCGCTATTGGCCGACGGCATCGTCGAATACTACGGCCAGCCGGTGCTGGCGGTTGCCGCGGGCGATCTGGAAACCGCCCGCAAAGCGGCCATGGCGGCGATTGTAGAATATGAACCGTTGCCCGCGATCCTGGATGTCAAAGAAGCGCTGGCAAAAGAACACTTCGTCTCCGGCAGCCACCAGCAAAAACGCGGGGACGCAGCCACGG
Organism: Photobacterium sp. MCCC 1A19761; assembly: GCF_037389125.1. NCBI lineage: Bacteria > Pseudomonadati > Pseudomonadota > Gammaproteobacteria > Vibrionales > Vibrionaceae > Photobacterium > Photobacterium sp. MCCC 1A19761. Next base: position 185,575 of record NZ_JAZGTF010000013.1, on the reverse strand, counting down.
CCATTGCTGCTGCCAAACACGTGATTGAAGGCGATCTCGACATCGGCGGTCAGGAGCACTTCTATTTGGAAACCCAGGTCAGCAGCGTGATGCCAACCGAAGATGGCGGCATGATCGTCTACACTTCGACCCAGAACCCGACCGAAGTGCAGAAACTGGTCGCCGAAGTGCTGTGCGTACCGATGCACAAAGTGATCATCGACATGCGCCGGATGGGCGGTGGTTTTGGTGGCAAAGAAACACAGGCGGCAGCACCGGCCTGTATGGCAGCGGTCATTGCCCATTTGACCGGTCGCCCAACCAAAATGCGCCTGCCGCGCAATGAAGACATGACCATGACCGGCAAGCGCCACCCGTTCTACAACCAGTACCGGATCGGCTTTGATGATCAGGGCGTGATTCAGGGCGCTGAAATCACGGTGGCCGGGAACTGCGGTTACTCGCCCGATCTGTCTAACTCGATTGTCGATCGGGCCATGTTCCACTCCGATAACGCCTACTACCTCGGCAATGCCACGGTCACCGGCCATCGCTGTAAAACCAATCTCGCCTCCAACACCGCCTACCGCGGGTTCGGCGGGCCGCAGGGGATGATGACCATTGAGCACATCATGGATGAGATTGCCCGCTATCTGAACAAAGATCCGCTGGATGTGCGCAAAGCCAACTATTACGGCGGCGAAGGACGCAATGTCACCCACTATTACCAGACGGTGGAAGACAATTTCCTGCCGGAGATCACCGAGCAACTGGAGCAGAACAGCGACTACCATCAGCGTCGCCGGGACATCGCCGAGTTCAACCGCACCAGCCCGATCCTGAAGAAAGGCCTGGCAATCACCCCGGTCAAGTTCGGGATCTCATTTACCGCGACCTTCCTGAACCAGGCCGGGGCGCTGATCCACATCTACACCGATGGCAGTATTCATCTCAACCACGGCGGTACGGAAATGGGCCAGGGGCTGAACATCAAGGTCGCCCAGATCGTCGCTCAGGAATTCCAGGTTGATGTTGACCGGATCCAGATCACCGCCACCAATACCGACAAGGTACCGAACACCTCGCCCACTGCCGCGTCTTCCGGCGCGGATCTGAACGGCAAGGCGGCGCAGAATGCGGCTCAGATCATCAAGCAACGACTGGTCGACTTTGCCGCCGGTCACTTCAAAGTGACCCCGGAAGAAGTGATCTTCAAAAACGGCATGGTCCTGATCCGCGAAGACATCATGACCTTCGAAGACTTTGTCCAACTGGCTTACTTCAATCAGGTGTCGCTATCGAGTACCGGATTCTACCGCACGCCGAAGATCCACTACGACCATAAAAAAGCCCGCGGTCGCCCGTTCTACTATTACGCCTATGGCGCGTCCTGCTCCGAGGTGCTGATCGATACCCTGACCGGGGAATACAAGATCCTGCGGGTGGATATCCTCCACGATGTCGGCGCGTCGCTGAACCCGGCCATTGATATCGGCCAGATTGAAGGCGGTTTTGTTCAGGGGGCAGGATGGCTGACCACCGAAGAGCTGGTGTGGAATACCGACGGTCGCCTGATGACCAACGGCCCGGCGAGCTACAAGATCCCGGCGATTGCCGATATGCCGATTGATTTCCGCACTCACCTGCTGGAAAACCGCAGCAATCCGGAAGACACCGTGTTCCACTCCAAAGCGGTCGGTGAGCCGCCGTTCATGCTGGGGATGTCGGTCTGGAGTGCGCTCAAAGATGCGATTGCCTCAGTGGCTGTCGAGGGTACGATTCCGAAACTCGACACCCCGGCTACACCGGAGCGGGTGCTGATGGCGATTCAGGCAGTCAGCAACGGCGTTCCCCAACCGAGCGACGCCAACAAGGATGAAACCGTGGCCGCATGAAACCATAGCGGGGCAATCCGGCTCATACCGGAACCACTGAGCGGAATGCGAACGTAACATTAATACCAATCAAAGTAAGTAAGTGATCAGAAATAGCGCAGGAAAAATGTTTGAGAACTAGGCAGAACTTTTGGATAAGTAGTTATTCTACAATCAAAAGTTCTAACGCAGTTATCGAGCATTTTAACAAGCTAGGATGACCAGTTATTTACTGCGATTGGTATAAAGCTGCGGCCAACCACCGCAGCCGACAGAACCAAAAGGGGATCACCATGTTTAAGGATAACTGGATTCACGAACTGGCAAAGTGTGAGGCGAACTGTGAGCCCTGCGTCATCGTCACGGTACTGGAAGATCGGGGCTCCGTGCCCCGCGATGCCGGGACCAAAATGCTGGTGACGCGCGATCGGATCATCGCCACCATCGGCGGCGGCCACTTAGAGCATGTCGCCACCCAGCAGGCCCGTGAAATGCTGCTGGCTGATGCCGCCTCGCTGAAGATTGAACGCTTCAACCTGGGGGCGCGGCTCGGACAGTGCTGCGGCGGTATGGCAACCCTCAGCTTTGAACCCATCGGCACTCAGGAAAAGCATCTGGTGCTGTTCGGGGCCGGACACGTGGCCAAAGCCCTGGTGCCGATCCTGGCAAGCCTGCCGTTTCGCATCACCTGGATTGATTCCCGTGCCGAAGAGTTTCCGGACACCCTGCCGCAAGGCGTAAAACAAGTGGTCTCGGACGATCCCGTCGGTGACGTGTCGCAACAGCCGCCCAACAGTTACTACCTGGTGATGACCCACAATCACCAACTAGACTTTGATTTAGCCAGAGCAATTATTGATCGTGCCGACAGCCGCTATTTCGGGCTGATTGGTTCGCTGACCAAACGGAAAAAGTTCGATATGCGGTTAGCCCAGCGAGGCTACAGTGAGTCGCAAATTCATTCCATGATTTGTCCAATCGGGATCAGCATGGTGAACGGCAAACACCCGGCTGAAATTGCGGTCTCCGTGGCCGGAGAACTGATCGCCCACTATCAGGGGCAGCCGCTTGAAGAAAAGCGCCCGCAATCGGACAATGAAGCGGTGGCCGTGAGTAACCACTCGCAGGAAGCAAAAATCGCCTAACGCCATTGCCCACACGGGATAAGCCAACAGGCTAACGTCAGCACGTTCAACCGCTCAAGGCCAGCATTTGCAAGGAAGAAGTGATATGAGTACCCAACGTCAGGCCTACCGGGCCAGCATTTTACACAGTCTCGCTGATCCCGCAGTTGTGGATCAGGAAGACTCCTACCAGTATTTTGAAGACGGCATCCTAGTGATCGAGAACGGCCATATCGTCGATATCGGGGAAGCTGAAGCCGTGCTGGCACGTCAGGGAGACACCCTGGCGATCACCGAATATCAGAACAAACTGATCACCTCAGGGTTTATCGACACCCACATCCACTACCCGCAGACCGGGATGATTGCCTCCTACGGCGAGCAACTGCTCGACTGGCTGGAAAACTATACCTTTCCGGAAGAGCGCCGATTCAAAAATCCGGTGTATGCCCTGAAAGTCGCCCGGCTGTTTTTTGATGAGCTGGCACGCAACGGTACCACCACAGCGCTGGTGTTCGGCACGGTCCATAAATCCTCGGTCGATGTCTTTTTTGAGGAAGCGGAAAAACGCAACCTGCGCATGATCGCCGGGAAAGTGCTGATGGATCGCAACGCACCGGATTATCTGACCGACACACCAGAATCGGGCTATGCCGACTCAAAAGCGCTGATCGACAAATGGCACAAACGCAGCCGCTTGCTCTATGCGGTCACCCCGCGCTTCGCGCCCACCAGCACTGATGCGCAGTTGGCCATGGTCGGCAAGCTGCTGAAAGAATACCCGGATGTGTACCTGCACACCCACCTGTCCGAGAACAAGAAAGAGATCGAATGGGTGCTGGAGCTGTTCCCGGAGCGGGAAAGTTACCTGGATGTGTACGACCACTACGGCCTGCTGCATGAACGTGCCGTGTTTGCCCACGGGATCCATTTATCCGACTGTGAATGTCAGCGTCTGGCGGAAACCGATTCGGCCATCGCCTTCTGCCCGACTTCAAACCTCTTCCTCGGCTCCGGCTTGTTTAACCTGCCGAAGATGGAAGAGTTTAAGATCAAAGTCGGCATGGGCACCGATGTCGGTGCCGGCACCAGCTTCTCGCTGCTACAAACCATGAGTGAAGCTTATAAAGTCATGCAGCTACAGCAGAAGAAACTGCATCCGTTCAAATCGCTGTATTTAGCGACGCTTGGCGGTGCTCATGCCCTGCACCTGGACGATAAGATCGGTAACCTGGAAGTGGGCAAAGAAGCCGACTTCGTGGTGCTAGATCTCCATGCCACGCAACTGATGAGATTCAGAATGCAGCAGGCACGCACGCTGGAAGAAAAGCTGTTCGTGCTGATGAGCCTCGGCAGCGATCAGGCCGTCCACCAAACCTATATCTATGGCGACCTGGCCTATTCCGCCAACGCGGATAAATCCCGAAAAATCGCCAGTTAACCCACCCTGATTTTCCCTCGGCGCTTCGTCTGTGTTGACGTCTCCTTCGCAGCGAAGCGCCACCCTTCTTCTCGGTAGATAGAGTCTTAGCCACGCAGAGCATAAAAACACTCTTACTCGACTGTCGATACATAAGTTAATAATTCAACTCGTTTCTAACTGATTAACAATTGTTTCCATTCTTGTTCTAAATGAGTTTATAAATGCATTCAGACTCTTAGTGAAAAAGTGTTTAATTAAAGTCCTGTTTTCAGGAGCTTTAACATCATTTAGCGTCAGCTTAATCCCAACGGTGTGAAAACCTCTTGAGATAGTCCATTCTGTTTCTTCTGGTAGTTCAGAAAGTATCTGACTTTTCTCTTTTTCAAGAATCTCATAGGCCATTTCACCGAACTCATTCTTAGCTAGTTTAAAATATACACCCACCGTTCCCATGCTGCCAGCAAAGTAAACATTAATCCAAGCATTGTCGCCACTAGGTGGCAAAGCAAAAAATTGGCTTTGTGCCTTCGCTGGATTAGGGATTCTTTGCGTGATGTCATCAAGTTTCAGATCGTTAATAAACTCAAGCCAAAACTCCTGATAGAAACTATCTACATCAATATTTTGATCTACCAATTCATCAGAGGGTTGTATTTTGATTTCAGGACTGGCTAGCTCAATCACTGTTCTATTGATAATCATGGTCTTAGCCAGAATTCTCGGCTGAACAAGAACATTTTCCTGGGGTGTCTCATAGATACCAACCTCAATAAGCCCCAAACTGAATTGAAGGTGACCCACGTCATCCAGAAACTGAGCAATTGCCCCCGCTCCTTCTCGGATACCATCACCAACAATAAGTAACATAAACTGTCCAGTTCTCAGACTTCGAGAAACACCATCGACAAATTCAGACTCATCAGTATCGGGGTAATGTGCTTTCACCTGACTATATAGGGCATTACCAGTTTCTGAAAGCCTCCTTGACACCTGTTTTTGAAGCTCCTCGTAATCCCACCGGTTCAGTTCCTTGGCATAATCTAGAATTTGGCTGATCACTTTCCTACGAGCTTCTGGATTCCTCCACAACTTGGCTTCCAATATTACTAATTTCCCTTCAGGAGTGGCGTAGAGCACGTCAAGAGGCCCTACAGGAGTGTTTAACTCAGTGCAAATAGGAACAAGCCTTTGATAGGCTGTATCAATTTCTTGAACAGGGATGCTGGCCGGATTCGAAAAAAGCACATGTTGTAACCAATCTTCGTCGTAATTAAATTCTGCATATTTGCCAGCAAAGGAAACTCTCTTTAAAGCTATTGCCTCTCCATCGGATTTAACAATAAAAGGACTGGTGAACTGACCATCACTCATAAAATACTCCCTATTTTAAAACACAAATAGCATGGCACTTATCTAGACATATCCAAAATCTCTTTCCTGAAATTATTTTCCACTTCAGATTTTCATCAGACGACACAACATCTAACTAGTACTCTTTGCTAACTAGCCGTATTGGATAGTGTTCGAAAGCATAAAAGTACTTTTGCACACTAAAGTATATAAATAACGACGTTCATTACCTTCTTAAGATACAAATAAAATTTCTAGAATGTGCTTATATATTTTTCATTAGATTGAATAAGTGATTGAACTTGAAATGTTTTTAATGAGGCTATATAGATTCAATTAGAGCTAAATTTCAGAAAAAAAAACAAAAAAGCCCCGGACTCAGGCCGGGGCAACACCACAACAGGCGGTTAAGAAGATTGCGATGACAATCTAAGTGGACACTCGACGGGAACTATTGCAATAACGCGCCTTGCTGGACCCATTTGCCGACGAGCGCACGCTCTTCGTCCGTCATCTGGGTCAGGTTTCCCAAAGGCATCACCTTGGTTTGCACAGCCTGCGCAACAATGCGCGGCGCGTTGGTTTGGATCTCCTCCGGCGTATCCAGGATCACCCCGGCAGGTGCTGTGCGAAATGCCGCATTGGTCGGCGTGGCCGAGTGACATTCGGTACAGCGGTTTTGAATCACTTCGTGCACCTTGGCAAAGCTGATCCCAGCCGCAACTGGCTTCGCTGCTGAGCTGTTCTCACCCGCAGACGCCGTACTTTCTGAATGGCTGGCAGGTGCCTTGCTTACCGGTGCAGCGGCAGTCACCGGCGCACTCGGCTGGTTAGCATAAGGTGAGGTCACAAATGCCAGGGCAATCATCCCCAGAGCAGCGACCGGCACCGTCCAGGCATACTTCTGGCCGTCATGGCGGGTGTTGAAGTAGTGGCGCACCAGGACGCTGAATACCGCCAGGCCCGCGAGGATCAGCCAGTTGTATTCCGAGCCGTAGGTGCTCGGGAAATGGTTGCTGATCATGATAAACAGCACCGGCAGCGTCAGGTAGTTGTTATGGCGTGAGCGCAGCAGCCCTTTGGCCGGCAGCTCCGGATCCGGTTCGCGGTTCTCTTCAATCGCTTTCACCAACCCGCGCTGCGCCGGCATGATGACGCGGAACACGTTCCCCACCATGATGCTGCCGATAATCGCGCCGACATGGATATACGCGCCGCGACCACTGAACACCTGCGACAAGCCGTAGGCAGCGCCCACTAAGCCAAGAAACAACACCCCTCCGAGCAGGGCTGGCTGTTTGCCCAACGCTGAATCACACAGGAAGTCATAAATCAGCCAGCCCGCAACCAAGGCGCCAATACCGATGGCAATGGCTGTTGATGGCGCCATGTCCGCCCCCGGCGCAATCAGGTAAATCTTGGCGTTCAGGTAGTAGACGATGAATAGCAGGCAGATCCCTGATATCCAGGTGAAGTACGCTTCCCACTTAAACCAGTGGAGGTTTTCCGGCATCTTCGGCGGCGCTAGTTTGTATTTTTCCAGGTGATAGATCCCGCCACCATGGATAGCCCATAAGTCTCCGGAAAGGCCGGTTTTCGGATTCACCCGGTTAAGGTTATTTTCCAGCCATACGAAGTAGAAGGATGCACCAATCCAGGCAATCCCAACAATCATATGAATCCAGCGTACTGCCAAATTCAACCATTCCGTGATATGTGGATCCATTTTTAACTCCTTGACAGCAACTGAGCCGTGTTTGCTTGATGCTGTTTAATGGTGATGTCGCAATGCGGTATGTCCTCTAAATGCAGTGATACCAGCTCTTGATTAAAATAGACTTCGTCGCAGTTATTCCCTTCGCCGGCGCGATCAACAATCAGGAACTGATCTTGGTCAGTCAGCGCCAGGACCGGGTGATGCCACACACCTTTGTGGTAGTTCACCCCCTGGCGCCCGTTGCTGTAAAACGCGCGACATTGAGAAAGCTGCGGGTCGTCCCCTTTGGGGGCAACCACAATTAAGTAAGGTTGCCCGAGTAATGGTACAAACGCCTGCGAACCCAGCGGGTGACGTTCAAGCATCGAGATTGTCAGGGGGTACACCAGCGGTGTGGCCTGAAAAATACTGATGATTGCCCGGCCACCCTGCTCCGCCACATCGGTGTCGGCCAGCTGGTGATAACGACGGGTTGAGCCGTTGTTAATCATGAAGTAGTCACGGTTTTCCACTTCAATGACATCACCAAAAGGCGCAAACGCTTCCTGGGTCAGTGGCGTGATGGTTAACCGGCGTAATCCATTACTCATTCTTTTTTACTCCCTGTTCCGTCTGTTGTTTTAGTCTGCTTTTGTGCCGAACAGACGTAAACGGCTGATCCCGCCATCCGGGAAGATGTTCAGACGAACGTGCGTCACCGGTCCCAGATCGTTGATCTCGCTGGCGAACTCATGAATTTCATGGGCACTCAGTTTTTGCGAAGGCAGCAGCTCACGCCAGAACAGGCTCTGGGTCGCAACCTGATCATCAGTACCGCCTTTGACGTAGGCCGCCTGAATCGAGCAGCTGTCCGGGTAGTTGCCTTTAAAGTGGGCGGTATCGACGACAATGCGGTCGATCTTGCCGGCATGGCCCAGTGCCACCAGCACCCAGTCGTTGCCCGGCGTGCGACGACGCGCCGTTTCCCAGCCGTCTCCCATGTTTTCGCCACGGCCTGGACCCAAGATGTTCGAGGTGCTGCCGTAGTGCTCATCACTACAGGCCACGGCACGGCCGCCGTTCTCAACCGCAACCAGATCGATCTGTTGCTGTGAATCAATGCGATCCCAGTCCACCGCCGGTCGGCCGTACACACGCAGACGCGCCACACCACCATCCGGATAAATGTTCAGGCGAATGTGGGTGTAAGTTTGCTCACTGCTGATCGCTTGCAGGTGATGGTGGTTGCCCTGCAGGCTCAGTGACGGCAAAATTTCTTCCCACTCGGTGTTGCTATCGGGCGCACCATCCGGGCTGTAGCAGGCATCGAGCGACGCCGATGGCGGGAAGTTGCCGGTAAAGAACGAGGTATCAATATCCACCCCGGCAATCACGCCCGACATCGCCAGCTTGACCACACAGTAATCATAGCCTTCGCTGCGTTTGCGGCGGGTTTCCCAGCCGTCCATCCATTTGCCGTTGTCATCAAATACGCCTTCTTTCCACTCCGGCGCTTCGCGGCGCAGCAGGCGGCTTTTATCGGCGAAGAAATCGTCCGTTGCATACAGCGCTTCTGCGCCCAGTTTTTCATCAGCCAGATTGACGTATTGCGAGAAATCTAAGGACATGTTTTGTCATCCCTTCCAATTAATTAGTTAATCAATAAAGAACTCAAAGTGTGTCTGGCTCCCCTGCAACCACCAGGCGTTCGGCCCGTACAGTGCCAGTCAGGGTTCCGGAATCGTCGTCAGCTTGCGTCGTTAGCCCAGGGGCTTAAAGATTTCAGAGACTTACAGATCCCAGAGACGTAAAAATGCGATTTTGTTGATTTCGTTGATCGCGGTTTCAAATTCGGTGTCACGGTCGTTGTCGAGCCGCGTTTCGAATGCCGCGAGGATCTGATGCCGGTTTGCGCCTTTCACCGCCATGATGAACGGGAAATTGAACCGGGCTTTGTAGCGATCGTTGTAGGTGGTGAATTTGTCGAACTCTTCCGGGGTACATTGATCAATCCCCGCGCCCGACTGCTCTTTGGTCGAGGCTTCCGTCAGCTCGCCGTTGATCGCGGCGCGTCCGGCTAAATCCGGGTGCGCATTGATCAGATCGAGCTGGGCCTGAAAATCAGCCTCGTCAAGCGCAGCGGCCATTCTCTGGTGCAGGTTTTCAATCTGATCATCCAGCGGCCCAATCCCCTGCTCAAAAACGGTTTCGGCCACCCATGGGCTGTGCTCATAAATATCGCCGAAAGCTTCGAGAAAGTTCGCCCGGCTCATTTCAGAAGGCTTACAAAATCGGAATGCGGTCATACAGTGGTTCTCCTTCCTTGGGTGAGCCGGTGTCAGGCACCGGTTCCTTGATTCGGTTTGCCCCGGTAGGGGTGATGTTCATGCCAGTGGCGCGCAATATCAATGCGGCGACACAGCCAGACATCATCATGACGCTTCACATAGTCGAGGAAGCGGCGCAGCGAGGCGATTCGGCCCGGACGGCCAATCAGGCGGCAGTGCAGCCCAACCGACATCATCTTTGGTGCGGTTGCCCCTTCGGCATACAGAGTGTCGAAGGTGTCTTTCAAATACTGATAAAACTGCTCGCCGGAGTTAAATCCCTGCACGGTCGCAAAGCGCATGTCATTGACATCCAGGGTGTACGGGATCACCAGCTGCGGCTTGCCAGCATCAGTGTGCCAGTAAGGCAGATCATCGTCATAGGCGTCGGAGTCATACATGAACCCGCCTTCTTCGGCGATGATGCGCCGGGTATTCGGCCCTGTCCGGCCGGTATACCAGCCATACGGCCGCTCACCGGTAATGTTGCGGATGATGTCGATCGCCTTGAACATATGATCCCGCTCTTGCGTCTCATCCATATACTGGTAGTCAATCCAGCGATAGCCGTGGCTGCAAATTTCATGACCGGCTTCGACCATGGCCCGAGCGACATCCGGATGACGCTCCATCGCCATCGCCACCGCAAACACTGTTAACGGAATGTTATACTCCTCAAACAATCGTAACACCCGCCACACGCCAGCACGACTGCCATATTCATAGATGGACTCCATACTGATATGTCGCTCACCTTTTATCGGTTGCGCAGCCGGGATTTCTGACAGGAATGCTTCCGATTCCTCATCACCATGAAGCAGACAGCGTTCGCCGCCCTCTTCGTAATTCAAGACAAATGACACCGCGACTCTGGCGCGATTCGGCCATTTCGGATCAGGCGGATTGGCCCCGTACCCAATCAGATCTCTTGAATATTCCTTATCCATCCAAGTTCTCCTTACGCTCGGCCATGTGCTTTTGTATACATGACCAATCACTTTGTATTGAACATTGTATACAATAAATTCAAACATTGTAAAGATTTTGTTTCAACAAAACAGTTCAGCAACAGACACCGTAAATTCAGCACGTTACAAGCTTTTCAGGACAATAGCTGAGTTTGAACCCGCGCACACACCGATAAATTCCGCGAATTTATTATTAACATAATGGTAACAGTGTGCTTTACTTACCAGTACATTGTGTACAGATGACCGATTCGACCAAGCCGTAGTCACTGACACTTGTATACAAAAAGACAAGAGTTACACAAGGAGAACGCACTGCGTTTAAAACTTATGGGCAAACTAACAACACATGTATTGGATACAATGAGTGGCCTTCCCGGCGCGGAAATTAAAGTGGAACTGTTCCGCCAGCAGGGTGAGCACTATGAACACATTCAAACAGTCACCACCAACGGTGATGGCCGAACCGATAGTCCGATCCTCGAAGATGCGGCATTTCAGGCTGGGAAATACCAGCTGGTGTTTTACGTCGCGGATTATTTTCGCCAACAAGGTGTCACCCTCGATGAAGTCCCGTTCCTCGATGACGTGGTGATCCGCTTCGGCCTCAATGACGAGCAAGCCCACTACCATGTACCGCTGCTGGTCTCCCCCTACAGTTTCTCGACCTATCGCGGCAGCTAAAACGCTGCAGAGACGTGTAGATATAAAAGCGTGTAGATATCAAGTGAAGCGCCTGCTGAGAACGCACCGACGCCCCCTTCGGCAGACGACCTTCAAACAGAGATGCAAACAACACAACAAACAGCAGATGGAGAATTGGAATTTGGTTGTATTCAATTTGCTGACATAAACAGACAAAAGGTTCGCTGAACATGAGTGAGAGCAAAACGGAAGTACTCAATAACTCAGGATCTGAGGGGATCCTGGAGCGCTTTTTCCAGTTAAAGGCGCATGGCTCCAGTGTAAAAAATGAAATGATTGGCGGTATTACCACTTTTGCCACCATGGCCTACATCATTTTCGTCAATCCAAACATTATGGCCGCTTCAGGGATGGATAAAGGCGCGGTCTTTGTCGCCACCTGTATCGGCGCCGCAATCGGCTGCCTGCTGATGGGACTCTTTGCCAACTGGCCGGTCGGTCTGGCACCCGGAATGGGGCTGAACGCCTTCTTCTCGTTCACCGTCGTCAGTGAGATGGGCTACAGCTGGGAGGTCGCCCTGGGGGCGGTGTTTCTCTCCGGCCTGCTGTTCGTCGGGATGAGTTTCTACAAAGTGCGGGAGTGGATCATCGACAGCATCCCGCCCAGTCTGCGCTTTGCGATGACGGCCGGGGTCGGTTTGTTCCTCGGGCTGATCGGCTTGAAAACCGCCGGTATTGTCGTCGATAACCCGGCCACCCTGGTCTCGCTGGGCGACTTCACCAAACCCGAAGCCCTGCTGGCAGCGATCGGCTTTCTGATCATCGCCGTTCTGAGTGAGCGCAAGGTGTTTGGTGCGGTTCTCATCGGCATTTTAAGCGTGACCCTGATCGGCATGATGCTCGGGCTGGTTACTTATCACGGTGTGTTCTCTGCCCCACCAAGTATTGCCCCGACCTTCCTGGCGATGGACATCAGCGGCGCGTTCCAGATCTCGATGGTCAGCGTGATCCTGGCTTTCCTGTTCGTCAACATGTTCGACACCGCAGGCACCCTAATGGGTGTGGCGGAGCGGGCGAATCTGATCAACCACGACACCGGCAGAATTGAAGGCCTGAGCAAAGCGCTCAAGGCCGACAGTATTGCCAGTGTCGCCGGGGCCTGTGTCGGCTGTCCGCCGGTCACCAGTTACGTCGAAAGTGCGGCCGGGGTTTCTGCCGGAGCCCGCACGGGTCTGTCGGCGCTGGTCGTCGGTGCCCTGTTCGTCGCGGCCATTTTCCTCTCGCCGCTGGCGGGGATGATCCCGGCTTACGCCACCTCGGGCGCGCTGATTTACGTTGCATTCGTCATGATGAGCAGTATGCAGCATGTGAACTGGAAATCCTTCACCGACTCGGCACCAGCTGCCATCACGGCGCTGATGATGCCACTGACGTTTTCCATCGCCAACGGGATCGCCCTGGGCTTTATTACCTACACGGTACTGAAAGTCACCACTGGCCATCAACGGGATGTCTCCACCTCGATGTATGCGCTGACGGCGCTCTTTATCGCCAAACTGATCTACATCGGCTAGGTATTTGATGCGGCGGCAGTACAGCCGCATCCGCGACACAAGCAATCAACAAAGAGTAAAAGGTGCCCGCCTGATCCAGAGGACCGTGACGGTCAGCTCTGTCGGATCCGTGTACCTGAAATTCAGCTGGAAATAAACAGCCCGCGCTGCCCTGGTCAGCATCCTTTACAGCGCGGGGGACAAGGATGGCCCTGCCCCGGATGTAGCGGTCGTGAACCCAACACAGAAAAAGCCATGAACGGACATGGCGCTGAGAGGAACAGTCAATGAAACTACTGTATACCTTAAACGAACGACCTCCTTATGGATTAACCTTTCTCCTTGCATTGCAACATATGCTGGCCTCCATTGGTGGGATCGTTGCAGTCCCCTTAATTGTCGGCTCTTCCATTGGCCTGCCCAGTGGCGAAGTCGTCTCTCTGATCAACGCTGCCCTGCTGGTCTCAGGCGTGGTGACAATTGCCCAGTGTATCGGCATCGGCCCGGTCGGGATCCGGTTGCCGGTGGTGATGGGCTCCAGCTTCGGCTTTCTCGGCGTTGCCATCAGTATCGGCAAAGACGGCGGGGTTGGTAGCATCATGGGCGCGGCCCTGATCGGCTCCTTCTTCGTGATCCTCGCCAGCTTCTATATGGACAAAGTCCGCAAGCTGTTCCCGACCGTGGTCAGCGGCGTAGTCGTCACCTTAATCGGCCTGACGATCCTGCCTGTGGCGATGAACTGGGTCGGTGACGCACCAGCGGTGAGCCAGGAGTTCGCCACGCTGCCGAAACTCTTTCTCGCAGCGGTGTCGCTGGGCATTGTGGTGATGGTGTCGGTGTACTGTCGCGGCGCCGTCGCCGCTTCTGCCATTGTGATTGGTCTGACGGGCGGCTACCTGGTTGCACTATCGCTGGGGATGGTCGATTTGGAGCAAATCGCTGCGACACCGTGGATTGGTGGCCCTGAGCCACTGAAATACGGCCTCACCTTCTCTGCCGGTGCGATTGTCAGCATGAGTCTGGTCTACATCGTGGTCATTGCCGAAGCGACCGGGGATTTCATGGCGCTGGCCAATAACTGCCAGACCCGTATCGACGGCAAAGATCTCAAACGCGGCCTACTGGGCGACGGACTGGGCAGCACCCTAGCCGCTTTGCTGACAGCCATGCCGCTTGCATCTTTCAGCCAGAATGTCGGCATTGTCGGGATCACCGGCGTGGCCAGCCGCTACGTGGTTGCCGCCACTGGTGGCCTGTTGATCCTCGGCGGCCTGTTTCCGAAGCTGGCAGCCATTGCCGTCACCATTCCGAAACCGGTTCTCGGCGGGGTCGGCTTCGTGATGTTCGGGATGATCGCCTATGCCGGGATCCGGATGCTGATCAAGGCCGCCGATACCAAGCGCAATGCGCTGGTGATCTGTGTCGGTCTGGCATCGGGCCTGGCTGTGACATTCGAGCCTCGCCTGCTCCAGCATCTGCCGCATGATCTGTCCAACTTCCTGCACTCCGGGATCACCACGGGTACCATTGTCACCGTGATCCTCAACCAGCTGTTGCCGAAATCGACCCGCAAGGAAGAGCGCGAAGCACTGGTCGAAAGTCAGGCCCAGGTTGAACTGGAGCTGGCCGAGCACGACAGTGAGCACGTCACTGTCGCAGCGACAGCGGAAACCAAGGAAACCGCCGTGCAGGAGCAGGCACCGTCGCGTCAGCAGCTCAACATACAGCAAGACTAAACTCAGACGGCCGTACCTGCTTGGCTGCTGAGCCGCGCTGTCAGTCACGAGCTGCCAGCGGCCAACAGACACGGCTGTCTTTTCACGCCTGATCGGGTCCATATCGGCCCCGTTCAGGCATTTCAACCACCGTAAATCACAATGAAAGACCCTCTCCCCTGCAAAGGCAGAGATGGCTAAGGAATCACATGAATGGAAACCATCTGGATTAAACATCCACTCGCCGTTTACACCGGCACCGCCGATGATGCCCGCGGCGGCATCGTGGTCCGGGGCGATCAAATTATCGAACTGCTCGCTCTGAACCAGACTCCGACCACACCCGTCGACTATACCGTGGACGCCTCGCGTCATGTCATCACCCCCGGACTGGTCAATGCCCACCATCACTTCTATCAGACCCTGACCCGGGCATACCCGGATGCGCTCAACAAGGAGCTGTTTCACTGGCTCAAAAGCCTGTATCCGGTCTGGGCCAATCTTGATGCCGAGATGATGCAGGTCGCGACCGAGCTGGCACTGGTCGAGCTGATGCTGTCGGGCTGTACCACGGCTTCCGATCACCACTACCTGCTCCCTAACGGTCTGGAGCATGCCATCGACTTGCAGGTCGAAACCGCGCAAAAACTCGGTGTCCGGGCGATTTTCACCCGGGGCTCCATGAGCCTGGGCGAAGATGACGGCGGCCTGCCGCCACGGCACACGATTCAGACCGAGCAGGCCATTCTCGATGACAGCACCCGGCTGATCCGCGACTATCACCAGACCCATGACGGCGCGATGACCCAAATCGCGCTGGCGCCTTGCTCGCCGTTTTCCGTCACCACAGATCTGATGAAAGAAACCGCCTACCTCGGCGAGCAGCACCAGGTGATGCTGCACACCCATTTGTGTGAAACGCTGGATGAAGAAGACTTCTGCCTCGAACGATTCGGCATGCGGCCGGTCGACTACCTCGAAGAAGTCGGCTGGCTCAACGATCGGACCTGGCTGGCCCACGGCATCCACTTCAACAAGCAGGAAATCGAGCGCCTGGGTAAAGCGGGCGTCGGGATTTGTCACTGTCCGACCTCCAACATGATGCTGGCCTCCGGGATCTGTAAAAACCGTGACCTGGAAGCGGCCGGGGTGAAAGTCGGTCTCGGCGTCGATGGTTCCGCCTCCAATGACGGCTCCAACCTGATCGCCGAAGTCCGTATGGCCATGTACCTGCAACGGCTGCAATACGGCTCTGCCAGCGTGACCCATGTTGATGCCCTGCGCTGGGCAACATCCGGCTCGGCCCGGGCAATGGGACGCACCGACATCGGCACCCTCGCCATCGGCAAGCAGGCAGACTTAGCGATGTTCACCCTAGATGACATCCGGTTCTCCGGCAGCCACGACCCACTGGCCGCGTTGATCCTCTGCGGCGCGCAACAAGCCGACCGGGTGATGGTCGCCGGCAAATGGCGAGTCTACGACGGAGTGGTTTCAGGCGTCGATATGGAGCAACTCCTGCACCGCCACCGCGCCGCCGCCAAACGCCTGGCGCAAAAAGCGCAGGACAGCATGCGCAGATAAAAGCCTAACAAGAAGAGATTGTCCGCTTCCGCCCTGTCAGCACTGGCTGCAGGGCGGTTTTTTGTTGGGGGTGTGTAGCAGGATGTTTGAGGATCATTTTGGCGATTGGCATGTTTTCTAACTCACTTATGCCCCTTTTCTTGTTAGTGTATCTGCTCATTCACAGTCTGTTAATGCGGGTTTGTGATATCTGAGCTAAAGCGATGACAGCAGAACTATTGCTCGATATCCCCCAAAAGTGAGCACAACTCCTATCAAAATTAGAACTCACAGGAAAAAAAGCACCTAAAGATACCCATTTTAGCACTTGAAAGTATCAAAAGGATACCTTAAAGTACTTCCAGGTATCAAAAGTACCTTGTCGAACTCAAATAACACAATGGAGATCTTTATCTATGTTACCGGCACCAACAGCTATAAACTTCCCTGAAGAATTGAAAAGAGCCCGTGTTAATTCAGGGCTTACTCTTAAGCAACTGGCAGAAAAAGCAGAAATTTCCGAGGTTATGCCAGGACGATACGAAAATCGAAAAGCCGTCCCTACGCATGAAACCTGGGATAAGCTAAATAAGGCTTTGAATTTAAAACCTGAAGAAAATCGAAACAACGAATATATAGTCAAAGACATCTCAATAGAAATTAAAGATGATGTATATTCTCGCTTAGAATCAAACACGAAAGGGTTTCAAACACCTTCTGATACTATTGGTATGACCATATATAGTCATGAGGTACTAAGCGTCATAAAGATGGTTACAGCGTCGATTGAATCATCTGAAGAGGTGATTCAAGAGTGTGGATTTAGAGAAAAAAACATCCTATTTCACTACAGCTCAGATGTTATTGATGAAGCAATGCTGTTTGTTTTGAAAATGTTTCCTAATTACACCATCAACTACAACTGCACACCAAACGCCCTAAATCTAAACATAGAGAATAGATCGACTAAATCCTGACAGGTTGTCTTTGGCAACCTGTCAGATTAGAAATGAAGAGTATGAGTTGAGCAAGCGAGTGATCAACTCCATATCAAGAGTCTATTGTGATGTTCGGTAATTCCGGACAGTGAGCGTTAAGCTCACTCTTGTCCAGTGAAGAGTCAGAGCAATCTGTTCTGGCTCATTCATTTGATAAGAACGGTTCTATTCGTCACGAAGGATATGAGACTGTAAATAACTTCGTGTAATTGCCTATTATTAAAGCCAGTAATGGCTAAGGATAGGCTCATGGATAAAAAACAACTCGAAGCGTTTGCTCGTGAAGCAGCGAAGTCCATCAAGACGGAAAGTGACCTCAACGACTTTCGCCAAATGCTAACCAAGGTGACCGTTGAAACTGCGCTCAATGCTGAATTAGACGAGCACCTTGGTTATGAAAAAAACGCTGAACACCCGTCGACAAACTGTCGTAATGGCTACTCCAGCAAAACGCTCATTACTGATGACGGCCAGGTCTCAATCGATACGCCACGTGACCGTCACGCCAGCTTTGAACCCAAGCTCGTTAAAAAGCATCAAACCCGCTTTCAGTCAATGGATGACAAAATTTTAAGCCTGTACGCCAAGGGGATGACGACACGCGAAATTGTCGCCACTTTCAAAGAAATGTATGACGCCGACGTCTCGCCAACACTCATTTCCAAGGTCACTGATGCTGTCTTAGAACAAGTTGTCGAGTGGCAATCTCGCCCTCTCGATGAGGTTTATCCTATCGTTTATCTGGACTGTATCGTGGTCAAAGTTCGTCAGGATAAGCAGGTAATAAACAAGTCCGTGTACCTCGCTCTAGGCGTCAATTTAGAGGGCCAGAAAGAGTTGCTGGGGATGTGGCTCTCCGAAACTGAAGGTGCCAAATTCTGGCTCAATGTCCTGACTGAGCTGCAAAACCGCGGAGTCAAAGACATCCTTATCGCTTGTGTCGATGGCTTGAAGGGCTTTCCCGATGCCATCAACTCCGTGTTCCCTGAAACCCAAATCCAGCTATGCATCGTGCACATGGTACGAAATTCGGTTAAATACGTACCGTGGAAGGACTACAAAGCAGTGACGGCTGACCTTAAGCAAATCTACCAGTCAGCAACCGAGGATGAAGCCTTATTAGCGCTTGAGCGTTTCTCTGATAAATGGGACGCCAAATACCCTCAAATCAGCCGTTCTTGGACAGCTCATTGGGATAACCTGAATACTCTGTTCAACTATCCACAGGACATACGAAAAGCGATTTATACGACCAACGCGATTGAATCACTCAACAGCGTCATCAGGAAAGCGATTAAAAAGCGCAAGTTGTTCCCGACCGATGAATCAGCGAGAAAAGTTATCTATCTGGCGATCCAGGATGCCTCCAAGAAATGGACGATGCCAATTAGAAACTGGCGGCAAGCCCTGAACCGATTTATGATTATGTTCGAAGACCGATTAACTGAATACTTGTAACCCAGGGCAGTTACACAGAATTATTTACAGGGTCAAGGATATTCTTCATAAGGGTTTGTTGTTTTTCATCGATTTTATCGAATTCTTTGATTTCACGCCCTTCAACTTTATGTTGAAATTCTCGACTACCGATAACAGCAGCTACTTCAATGTTGCCATCTTCCATTTTCAGTGTGGCTAATCCTGTTGTTTCCTTAGAAAGGATGAAGAGCCTGTCTTTAAACTCTTCTGTATTTCCCCAACCGTTAGGCACATAGTGCTCTAGAAGATCGTGAAAGGTGGCAATATGAGCGATTCTAGGTGTCATTGAGTCTTCAAATACAACGTTGAGATCAACGTAGTAAATTGATTTGTTCGAGGTGGTAAAGGACTCACCCATTCTATCTAACCAAAAGCGCTTCCCGTCTTCCGTTTGCTGATCGTCACTGATTACAATATTATGATTGTCTAAAAGGTGATTAAAAACCAGCGTTGGTAGCCCTCTGGTAGCAGCGCTGTGAGGGCCCGCAATTTGCCTCCAAACCAAAACTTGCGAACAGTTTTCTATTGCAAGATAAGCATTAGGAGACGGGCGGCTCAAAACGGTAACTTTGTAGACAGTTTCCGAATCGAGATAGTTTTCATCCAGACGAGGATAGTGTGTATTATCTCTGCCATTGTAAATCAGAGCTATGGTGAATTTTGTACCATCAGCATCTAATTTATCACGAGAGCGCATCAAGCGATAACCTTGAGGCTCAATAAAGCCTGGTATCTCATAAGGGTATGGTGATTGGCTGAGAAATAGTTGTGTTTCTTCCTTGTTCCGAGTGGGAGTGGTTAACTTCATATCAAATCCGTCTATGATCACCATTGGCATTTTAAGTCTAGCCTCAATCCTTTGTATTGTAATGGCTTTAAAATAGCTTAAGTCTTCAAAAATAAAAGCCCGCGTACTCTAGGATTTGAGCTGGATCTTAGTGGAATGACCAGACTCTCCTAAACAAATATCGCCTATTTCCAACATGTGAAGTAATTCATTAATTACTAATTTAGCAAACTTACTGGCTCACTTCTGTCCCATAATTATTTTGATATAGAAATACAGCGACATTCATTATGATAACGAACCTTGTCGCTGATATTTAGAAATTCACTTAAGCGTCAAAGAGCCCGAAATCAAATATTTGATGAAGAAGCGTTTGAGTATGAGTGAGTTAAGCACGACTTTTAGCGAGTAGCAGATTCACTTTTCCTTTTGCCGTTTTACTAACGGTTTGCATAAACTGAAAGCTAGGCTTGGCGATACCTAATTTCTCTAAGTCCTCTACCAGTTGAAGCCAAAGTTTGGCTGTCATTTGTGCATCGGCTAATGCTCGGTGAAAAACACCGTCGTTATCGATGTTTTTGTAGCGAACAAGCTCACCAAGTTTGTGTGACGGTGCATCTTGAATCAGCCGTCTTGCCACCAGTAAGGAGCAAGCGAACTCTCCTGAATAACCACTGTTAATTCTCTCAAGCTCTGCGTCTAGAAATCGTTTATCGAACGAAGCGTTGTGCGCGATAAGATTCTCACCCGCAATGAACTCACTAAACGATGCCATCACCTCATCGCAGCTTGGTGCTGTACGTAACATGTCATTGGTGATACCGGTATAGCTTTCAATGAATGAGTTCACTCTGAAGCCAGGATTCATGAGTTGCTGAAAAGTATCGACAACCTCACCATTGACTAATTTAACCGCACCGATCTCAATTGCACGGTCACCCTGATTAGGAGAGAGACCAGTGGTTTCAAAGTCGAGTACGACCACAGAATTTGCTTGAGGCATGACGTTTTCCAACTAAACAATAATGTGCAAGAGTATCATCGAAAACGATAGGAAAAGAAAGGCGATGACACTCTGGAGGGTGTTCATAGTTCTGTGTCAACGTCAGTCACTGCTCCACATATTGATCGACCGTCCCATACAAAGCGTTCACCGGTACACCGTCCATGAGCACAGTACCTGTTGGTGGTGAGGTGTCACCAACAGCACTTGCCATTTCAATGGCTTGTTGTGCAGGAAGGCTGTCTGGCATCCTCTTATCTTGCTTGCTGGGTCATTGCCCGTTTAGAAGGGATTCAGGCGGCGAAGAACGCAATGCATTATTTTGCCCCTGTCGGGGAGAAGGATGAATTTGTCGAACGTATGCTGCGTCATGTGACGCCCTTTTTGAATCAGGGAAATCCCCCTCACATTCACGGATGAGGGGGAATTCATTCGCTGTTTGAACTGTTGATGAAGTGTCCGGCGTTCATGATGTTTACGATGCAATCGTCGCGCAATCCGGACACTTGATTCGTCTTAGGCCAACAGTTCTCTTCGCACGATTTCAGCCCCCGCACTTAAGGCTTTCAGCTTCCCTCTTGCAACTTCACGAGACAAAGGCGTCATCCCACAGTTGGTGCACGGATAAAGCTTGTCTGCATCGACAAACTGAAGTGCTTTTCGCAGGGTATCAGCGACTTCCTCTGGCGTCTCAATCGTATGGGTTGCCACATCAATGGCCCCAACCATCACTTTTTTGCCGCGGATCAGTTCAAGCAGCTCGATGGGCACCCGAGAGTTGTGACATTCCAGCGAGATAATATCGATATTCGATTGCTGCAGCTTCGGGAACACTTCTTCGTATTGCCGCCACTCGGTGCCCAAGGTCTTTTTCCAATCGGTATTGGCTTTAATGCCATAGCCGTAGCAAATATGGACCGCGGTTTCGCACTTCAGCCCTTCAATGGCGCGCTCTAAACACGCAATACCCCATTCATTCACGTCGTCAAAAAACACATTAAATGCAGGCTCATCAAATTGGATGATATCCACACCAGCAGCCTCTAATTCTTTGGCTTCCTGATTGAGGATTTTGGCAAATTCCCAGGCCAGTTTTTCACGGCTGCCATAATAGTCATCATAAAGCGTATCGATCATGGTCATGGGACCTGGCAAGGCCCACTTGATCGGCAGCTTGGTTTGCTGGCGTAAAAACTTGGCATCTTCGACAAAAACGGGCTTTTGGCGAGAAACAGGACCAACGACCGTCGGGACACTCGCATCATAGCGGTCACGAATTTTAACGGTCTTCCGGTTCTCAAAATCAACGCCGCTCAGGTGCTCAATAAAGGTCGTCACAAAGTGTTGGCGTGTTTGCTCGCCGTCACTGACAATATCAATCCCTGCGAGCTGCTGCTCTTGTAATGACACACGTAGCGCATCGTGTTTGCCGTCCAGTAATTCCCCACCTTGCAGTTTCCAAGGTGACCATAGTACCTCTGGCTGGGCCAGCCAGGATGGTTTCGGCAAACTGCCTGACGTTGAAGTCGGTAATAATTTTTTCATCATAAAGGCTGCTTTCTATTCTCGTGATGGTTCAGGCGTATTGAGCAGACCATTGCTCTAGAATGGTTTGGTACGGTTTTATGAAGTGCTGCTCCGTAAATTTGCCCTGTTCAATCGCCAGCTGGCTACGCTCGGCTCGGTCATAAACAATTTGCGTTAATGAATGATCCAGATTCTTCAAATTGGGTTGATACCGACTGCCCGCAACCGCATTCGCATTATAAATTTCAGGCCGGTAGATCTTTTGAAACGTTTCCATCGTGCTGATGGTGCTGATTAGCTCAAGATTCGTATAATCATTGAGTAAATCACCAAAGAAATAGAATGCTAAAGGTGCGACAGTATTTGGCGGCATAAAATAGCGAACCTGTAATCCCATTTTTTTGAAGTATTGCTCAGTCAAAGATGACTCATTCGGCTGGTACTCAACCCCTAATACCGGATGCTGATTTTCAGTGCGATGATAGATTTTGTTATCGGAAACACTCAGACAGATAACCGGTGGCTTTTTAAAATTCTGTTTATAAGCGTCTGAATTCACGAAATGCTTAAACATTTTTCCATGCAAATCACCAAAATTATCCGGAATACTGAATGTCGGCTGGTCTTTATTATGATCCAGCAGCAATACGCTGAAGTCATAGTCACGAACATAAGAAGAGAAGTTATTCCCGACAATCCCCTCAATCCGCTCATTCGTTTGATGGTCAACAATATTGGTTTTCAAAACTTCAATTGACGGGAAAGTCTGACCACTGCCTTCAATATCCACATCCACAGAAATGATTTCAAGCGCAACCGAGTAACGTGCTCCATGCGGGTTATCCCAATGGGCCAAGGCATTAAAACGATTGTCAATCATCTTTAGGGTGTTACGCAAATTCGCTTGACGACTCTCTCCCCTTGCTAGATTCGCAAAGTTGGTTGTGATCCGCGTATTGTCTGAAGGGAGATAGTCTTCATCGAAGCAAATGCTATGAATCTTAAATTTAAAGTCTTTGTTCATCGTGATCTGGTATCCAATGTCCGAGAGAAAGCCTGAATTTTTCCCGTGTTCTTTCTAGTTTTCTTTTGTGGCTTTTCCAGTTTTTCTTTGATTTATGTCAAATAACCTAACTAGGATTCGATTCTAATGTGATCCAGAGCCATAAGCAGAGTGTTATTACTTCATATCGATCATGAGAAATATTCATAATTTATCATGGGTGAACGTTCCCGGTGAGGAACTATCCGGGATATCGTGCTTACTTCGAAGGGGTTGATATGAACGTCAAAATAGCGTTTTGGTTGGTCGTTTGTAGAAAAACAGAAAATCAAAGTGGTCAGTGAGCCAACGTCACAAGAGCACTGATTGCACGAAAAGTTCACGCCGATTTAGTCAAATTGGCCAATTAACAATCTTGCCGATTGCACTGAAAGAGTTATGCAAACTTGTACTGCAGTCTCCAGGTCAATTTAGCAAGAAATACAAAAAGCGGCTCGAAAGTTCACACTCCTGCTAAGCATGACTCTTCACCCCACATCCCTTGATCACCAGTTGGGTCAGGAACCGGGCGGCGTCCTCGTAGTCCTGATGGCTCAGGGCTTCTTTTTGCATCACGTTACAGATCTGCCAGCTGAAATCAGCATAGGTTTGGGTGGCGGACCAAATCATAAACATCAGGTGATGCGGCGGCACCGGGTCCATTAGTCCCTGCTCGCTCCAGGTGGCAAATTTATCCATGATCATCTGGGACTGCTGAAACAGCTCTTCACGGATATCTTCCGGCAGCGACTGGCCGCCGGACATGACTTCGCTAGCGAATACCCGCGACGCGTGGGGATGATCCCGGGAAATCATCAGTTTGGTCTGGATATAGCGGGTCAGCGCCTCGATTGGATCATCCAGCGCCTCGATTGGACGCGAAGCGGCCAGCAACGGCTTAGTGACGGTTTCCAGCACCGCAAAGTAGAGCTTGTCTTTCGAGCTGAAGTAGTAAAAGACATTGGGCTTGGGGATCTCTGCGGCTTTGGCGATATCGACAATTTTGGTCGCGGAATAGCCGTGGGTTGCAAACTGCTCGCTGGCAACCTGAATAATATGCGCCTGATTTTTTTGCCTGATCCGAGTCATTGCGGGTTCCGGGTGATCAATCGTTCATCAAGTCTAAAGAAATCAAAGAGAAAGACCAATGTGCGGAGGATAAAAATGGCGTCTGAGTCAAGTTCGCACCAAAACTGTGTGCGTAAACAACGTATTCTGCGGTTGAAAGACGCCGCCCGGCGCACAAAGACAGGGAGGTTGTGCCGCCAGACGGCGTCCTTCAATGTTGAAGCTGAATTCAAGCAATGCATTACAGAATCAAAATGGCGCGAAAATCGTTTACATTGGTCAGCGTCGGCCCGGTAAAGACCAGGCTGTCAGTCTGCTCGAAAAAGGCGTAGCTGTTGTTGTTATCCAGGTAGTCCTGCGGCTTTAAACCTTCCGACTGTGCCTGCGCCCAGGTTCCCGGTGAAATCCAGACCCCGGCGTTATCTTCCACCCCATCAATGCCGTCGGTATCTGCGGCAATCGCATATACCTTCGGCTGCCCCTTCAGTTCGTTGAGCAGGCTCAGCAGGAATTCACAATTGCGGCCACCGCGCCCTTCCCCTTTCACGGTCACGGTGGTTTCACCGCCGGAGATCAGGATGCAAGGGGTCTGAAACGGTTGCTGGCGTGTGGCCACCTGGCGCGCCAGCGCAGCATGGACCTTAGCGACGTCCCGGGCTTCCCCTTCAACACAGTCACTAAGGATATAAGCCGGGATCCCCAGGCCCTGCGCTTCGGCAGCCGCTGCTTCCAGCGCCATTTGCGGGGTCGCGATTAAGTGGTTCTGGCAACGCCTCCAGCACGGATCGTCCGGTTTCACCGTTTCCGATGCGGGCTGATTGAGCCACTGGTGCGCCGCAGGCGGCACGTCAATCTGATAGCGTTCGAGAACTGCCAGCGCATCAAACCGGGTGGTGCTGTCCGGCACGGTCGGGCCGGAAGCGATCACGCTCAGGTCGTCTCCCGGCACATCCGAAATGGCCAGCGTGATCACCTGGGCCGGATATGCCAGTTTTGCCAGCCGTCCCCCTTTCAGCGCCGATAAGTGTTTGCGCACACAGTTCATTTCATCAATGGCGGCACCGGAGCGGAGCAGCGCTTTATTGAGGGCCTGTTTCTCGGCCAGTGAGATCCCCGGGGCCGGCAGACTGAGCAGAGCCGAGCCGCCACCGGAAATCAAACAAATCAGAGTGTCGGCTTCACTCAGTCCGGCCGCCAGTTCCAGCACCCGCTCGCCGACGGCCATCCCCATTTCATCCGGCACCGGATGCGCCGCTTCAATCACTTCAATCATCCCGCAGGACGCCGTATGGCCGTAACGGGTCACCACCAGCCCTTCCAGCTCAGGGATTTTCGTCGAATCTGTTGGCTCCGACTGGATGCTGGCCAGCTTAGCGGTTTCATGCTGCCAGATCCGCTCCAGCTCCTGCGCCATGGACGCAGCAGCTTTCCCGGCGCCAATCACGACGGTTCGCCCGCCCTTTTGGCGCGTCTGGGTAAACAGGGATTCCGGGAGAAATGAAGCCATATGACCTTGTGGCAGCGCTTGTTTCACCGCGCTGTCGTATAAGATCCGCAAAACGTGTTTCGCATCGATGTCCATCTTCAACTCCTTGTCGACGGATAAAAACTGAGAATTCAGAGAAAAGATCCCGCTGCCATGGTCGGCGGCCTGCATGCCGGGTGCTGAGCCAGGTCGGAGACGGCCAGCCCCATTGCCGACACGGACAGCGGGAACGCGCGGCAAAGGAGACAAAAGCGCGCGGTTTAGTAAGAATGCTGTGATCACCGAGAAAGCGGCAGCAAGCCGCTGCCACCTCAAGGTTTCAGGGAAACAGTCGTCGATCAGTCCCGGATCGAATGACCCGCCCGTTTTTCAATCGCTTTCACCAGGGCCGAGTGGTCCCAGTTTTCGCCGCCGAGGGCAACACACTCATCAAATAGTGCCTGCGCCGTTTCGGTATTTGGCAGCGATACCCCCAGCGCTTCAGCGCCGTTCAGGGCTAAGTCCAGATCTTTCTGGTGAAGCGAAATTCTAAAACCCGGCTCAAAAGTGCCTTTCACCATGCGCTCACCGTGGACTTCCAGGATCTTCGAGCTGGCAAACCCACCCAGCAGTGCTTCGCGCACCCGCGCCGGATCGGCGCCTGCTTTCGAAGCAAACACCAGCGCTTCCGACACCGCTTCAATGTTCAACGCCACGATGATCTGGTTCGCCACTTTACAGGTTTGTCCGGCACCGTTTTCACCCACCAGGGTGATGTTCTGGCCCAGGATTTCAAACAACGGATACGCTTGATCAAATGCCGCCTGATCGCCGCCGACCATGATACTCAGGGTGCCATTGATCGCACCGACTTCACCGCCGGAGACCGGCGCATCCAGATACTGCGCACCACTTTCTTTAATCCGTGCGGCAAATTCCTTGGTCGGGATCGGCGCAATCGAGCTCATGTCGATCACCAGCTTGCTGGCCGCATTGCCGCTGGCCTGGATGCCGTGCTCGACGCCATTGTCACCAAACAGCACTTCCTGTACCTGAGGCGTGTTCGGCACCATCAGGATCACCACATCCGCCAGTTTGGTCGCCTCACTTGGGTTGCGGCACACCAAAGCGCCGGCAGTCACCAGCTCCTGTGGTGGCTGGATGAAGTGATCCGACAGAACAATGGTATGTCCGGCCTTTTGCAGGTTCTGCGCCATGGGTTTGCCCATGATCCCGGTGCCGATAAATGCGATTTTCATGCTTTCTCTCCTTGATCTTGCTTGAATTTCAATCAGTTCATTTCAAATTTATCTTCGATAAGTCTCTAAACGCCTCAGCGGTACTGATTCAGCCAGTTCAGCCCTTCGAGCGTGGTGGTTTTCGGCTTGTACTCGCAACCGACCCAGCCGGTATACCCGAGCAAGTCGAGCTGGCTCAGCACAAACGGATAGTTGATCTCACCGGTGCCCGGCTCATGGCGGCCCGGATTGTCGGCCAGCTGGACGTGGGCAATCTGGCCCAGGTTATCCTGCATGGTGACGGCCAGATCCCCTTCCATGATTTGCATGTGGTAAATGTCGTATTGCAGCGACAGGTTCGCGCTGCCGACTTCCGCGACAATCGCCTTGCCCTGCGCCGTGGTATTGAGGAAAAAGCCCGGAATATCGCGGGTGTTGATGGCTTCAATCACCAGACGGATCCCTTCGGCTTCCAGCGCCTGCGCCGCAAAACGCAGGTTGTCGACCAGAGTCGCATGCGCCTGCTGGGCTGAAACACCCTCCGGCACAATCCCGGCCAGGCAGTTCACCTGAGTACAGCCCAGCGCCTTGGCGTATTCAATCGCTAGTGGCACACCGTCGCGGAATGCTTCAACCCGAGCCGGGTCGACAGCGATACCGCGATCCCCGGCTGTCCAGTCACCGGCCGGCAGGTTGAACAGCACTTGCTGAAGCTGGTTGTCCGCCAGACGGGATTTGATTTCCTCCGCCGGATAATCGTACGGAAACAGGTACTCAACCCCGTCAAACCCGGCTTTCGCCGCCGCTTCAAAGCGATCGAGAAAGTCGTGTTCGGTAAAGAGCATGGATAGATTTGCAGCAAATTTTGGCATGGTTCTGTCCTTAACAATGTTCTCCATGGCCTGTGGCCCAAGGGGCTAAGCCACAGGTGATATGTACGATGACAACGCGGCGATTAAGCCTGCCCGGCGCCTTCTCCCAGATGTGCCAGTGCGGTCGGGGCATCGGCGATACTCTCCGCCAGGGGCTCAAACTCGTTGATGGCATTGATTTCAACACCCATCGCAATGTTGGTGACCCGCTCCAGAATCACTTCCACCACCACCGGCACCCGGTACTGGTTCATCAGCTCGCGCGCCTCGGCAAACGCAGTCTGAAGCTGGTCCGGTTCGGTGATGCGAATCGCCTTACAACCCAAGCCTTCAACCACAGTGACATGGTCGACCCCATAGCCGTTCAGCTCCGGTGCATTCTGGTTTTCAAAGGCCAACTGGACACAGTAATCGATATCAAACTGACGCTGCGCCTGGCGGATCAGCCCCAGGTAGGAGTTGTT
This sequence comes from Photobacterium sp. MCCC 1A19761, assembly GCF_037389125.1. NCBI lineage: Bacteria > Pseudomonadati > Pseudomonadota > Gammaproteobacteria > Vibrionales > Vibrionaceae > Photobacterium > Photobacterium sp. MCCC 1A19761. Next base: position 157,415 of record NZ_JAZGTF010000013.1, on the reverse strand, counting down.
CACCAATACATGGATGTACGGCAGGTTGAACTGCGCCCCGACTGCCAGCTCTTCAATCATGAACTGGAAGTCATAGTCGCCGGAGATCGCCACCACGTCGCGGCTCGGATCAGACGCCTTGACGCCCAGTGCCGCCGGCGTCGTCCAGCCCAACGGGCCCGCCTGACCACAGTTGATCCAGTGACGCGGTTGATAAACATGCAGGAATTGCGCAGCGGCGATCTGCGACAGACCAATGGTGCTGACGTAGCAGGTCTCGCGGCCAAACGCCTTATTCATCTCTTCATACACGCGCATCGGTTTGATCGGGGTGTCTTCAAAATGGGTTTTACGCAGCAGCGTTGATTTACGCGCCTGACATTCCCCGACCCACTGACTGCGATCGGCCAGCTTTCCGGCATCGCGCCATTCACGGGCAACCTCCACCAGCAGTTCTAATGCGGCTTTGGCATCGGAAACAATTCCCAGATCCGGGCAGAACACGCGGCCAATCTGGGTTGGTTCGATATCAATGTGCACAAACTGACGACCCTCGGTGTACACATCCAGCGAGCCGGTATGGCGATTAGCCCAGCGGTTACCGATCCCAATCACGAAGTCAGAATTCAGCAGCGACTCATTGCCGTAACGGTGCGCGGTCTGCAAGCCGACCATGCCGGCCATCAGCTCATGATCATCCGGAATCGTGCCCCAGCCCATCAGCGTCGGGATCACCGGCACCCCGGTAATTTCTGCAAATTGCTGCAACAGCTCAGAAGCATCCGCATTGATGATGCCGCCCCCGGCCACAATCACCGGCTTGGCAGATGCATTCATCATGCTCAGCGCTTTCTCTACCTGAGCGCGGGTCGCTTTGGGCTTGTACGCTTCCAGCGGCGCATAACTGTCGATATCAAACTCAATTTCCGCCAATTGGACATCCAGCGGCAAATCAATCAGCACCGGACCGGGACGGCCAGAGCGCATCAGATGAAAAGCCTGCTGAAACGCGCGCGGCACCTGCGCCGGCTCCAGCACCGTGGTGGCCCATTTGGTCACCGGCTTGGCAATGGATTCAATATCGACCGCCTGAAAATCCTCTTTGTGCAGGCGGGCACGCGGTGCCTGGCCGGTAATACACAGGATCGGGATGGAATCTGCCGAGGCCGAGTACAGCCCGGTGATCATGTCAGTGCCGGCCGGGCCGGATGTGCCGATACATACCCCGATGTTTCCCGGTGCAGAGCGGGTATAGCCTTCGGCCATGTGAGACGCCCCTTCTACGTGGCGGGCCAGCACGTGGTCGATCCCCCCCAGCTTTTTCATTGCCGCATACATCGGATTAATCGCCGCACCGGGCACCCCAAAGGCGATATCTACACCTTCGCGTTTCAGCACTTCGATTGCAGCTTCGATTGCTTTCATCTTAGCCATTCAGACCTCCATTTCATTGTATACAATTTCTCGTTATTTTGTATACTATGGACAATGTAGAAAATTTCGCAAGCCTTGCAAAACTTTTTCTTAACATCTGGTCACCGCTTGCTCTGTCTGCTATCTCATAACCTGCTGTCTTTATTGAAAAATAGTTTAGGAACCACTATCGGAAATATTTTTCGACTTTTTCAAATGAAACGAAATTGTTAAAAAACCCTTTGCTTGTTTACATAAAATCCAATATAAGTAATTCCATATCTTATTTTTTGTACACAAAATCGTAAGATATTGTTCAAAAGGAGACGACATAAACATGCTTACACCAGAGACAGACAGAGCACCGGGTGCCTGTTTAGAAATTCGGGGATCGACCCAAAACGAGGATTATCAGGCGATTCTGTCGCCGGAGGCGCTGGACTTCTTAGGGAAGCTGGTCAGTGAATTCGGTGAGCGCCGCAATGGGCTGCTGGCTGAGCGCGATCGCAAGCAACAGCGCTTTGATGCCGGTGAGCTACCGGACTTTCGTGAAGACACCCAGGCTATTCGCGACGACAAAAGCTGGCAGGTTGCCGCCATTCCACCAGCCCTTCAGGATCGCCGGGTGGAAATTACCGGGCCGGTTGATCGCAAAATGGTGATCAATGCGCTCAATTCCGGCGCCAAGGTTTTCATGTGCTGCTTTGAAGATGCTTCTTCGCCGACCTGGGAAAATATGGTTGAAGGGCAAATCAATCTGCGCGATGCCAATCGGGGCACCATCAGCTATCACGATAAACAAAAAGACAAACACTATACGCTGAATGACGACCCCGCCCTTCTGATTGCCCGTCCGCGAGGCCTGCACCTGCCGGAGCAATCAATCACGTTCAATGGCCAGCCGATCCCGGGTTGCCTGATGGACTTCGCGCTGTACTTTTTCCACAACTACCAGACCCGTGCCGAGCAAGACCTCGGGGTGTACTACTACATTCCGAAACTGGAAAGCATGGAAGAGGCGCAGTGGTGGGACGATGTGTTCCGCTTTACCGAAGATCACTTTGCCGTCGCACGCGGGACGATCCGGGCCACGGTGCTGATCGAAACCCTACCTGCGGTATTCCAGATGGAAGAGATGCTGTATGCGATGAAAGATCACATCGTGGCGATGAACTGCGGCCGCTGGGACTATATTTTCAGCTACATCAAAACCCTGAAGAAGCATCCCGATCGGATCCTGCCCGATCGCCATGGGATCGGGATGGATCAACCGTTTCTTAATGCCTACAGCCAGCTGCTGGTACGCACCTGCCACGCCCGCGGCGCCCTGGCGATGGGCGGCATGTCTGCCTTTATCCCGGCCAAAGATCCGGCCGAGATGGAAAAAGTCACCGCCAAGGTCATCGAAGACAAGGCGCGGGAAGCGCGCAACGGCCATGACGGCACCTGGGTCGCCCACCCGGCTTTGGTCGATCTGGCAATGTCGGTCTTTAACCCATATCTGGACGGCCAGCCCAACCAGCTGAATTTCCAGAGTCCGACCCACCCGATCCCCGCCGAGTTGCTGTTGCAACCCTGCCCCGGCACCCGCGATGAAGCCGGGGTGCGGAAAAACATCCGGATTGCGCTCTATTACATCGAAGCCTGGATCCAGGGCATGGGCTGTGTGCCGATTTACGGCCTGATGGAAGATGCCGCCACTGCGGAAATCTCCCGCGCCAACATCTGGCAGTGGATCCATCACGGGATCACACTCGATGACGGGCAACGCTTTACGGCAGAACTCTTTCAAACCTGGCTCTATCAAGAGCTGGAGACCATAAAACAGGAAGTTGGTGATACGCGTTACGCTGTGGGTCGGTTTAAAGAAACCGCTGACCTTTTTTATAAACTGTCCACAGCTGACGCCTTCGCCAACTTCCTGACTCTACCCAGTTATGCGCTGCTGCAAGGAGCAGCTTAATACCAATCGTAGTAAGTAACTGGTCATCCTAGCTTGTTAAAACGCTCGATAACTGCGTTAGAATTTTTGATTGTAGAATAACTACTTATCAAAAAATTCTGCCTTGTTCTCAAGCGTTTTCCCTACGCTATTTCCAATCATTTACTTACTGTGATTGGTATAATTAACAGAAATCAGGAGTAAACATGGGAAGTTTAAGTCTACAACAAGCGTTAGCCATCACGCATGGCACCTTTGAGGCGAGCACCCAGTCGAACACGGCCCCGCTCACCGTCGCAGTGCTTGATAGCGGCGGAAAACTCATCTCGCTGCAACGCCAGGATGGGTCCAGTATGATGCGCCCGGACATCGCCATTGCGAAAGCCTGGGGGGCACTGGCCCTGGGATGTTCATCGAGAAAACTGGCGCAAGATGCAGACGCTCGTCCCGCGTTTATTTCTGCCGTGAACGTGCTCGCCCACGGAAACATGGTCCCGGTGCCCGGCGGCCTGTTGATCCGCGATGCCCAGCAAAATGTGGTCGGGGCTGTGGGCGTAAGCGGCGATCTGTCGGATATCGACGAACGATGCGCTCTCAGCGGCATCGGATTTGCCGACCTGTTCAGCGATGAATTCGCCGCCTGACATCCGCACATTCCCGCCACGTTCAGGGAAACCAAACCGTCATTACCAAGGCCGCATTGTGGCCTTTTCTTTTTGGAATGGCTAAAGTTCGTTTTACTGGTTAAAACTAAACAGATAGCACCATTGGTGGTGAGTTCTCTTCCCCACGAGAACAGCTCTTACGATCAATAATTTAGATATAATTACGGATTATATTCATTTTACTAATAGGCGTGATTTATAATTACTCTGTTTTTATTCAGAAACCTATTATTTTCAGTGAGGATTAATGCATATGAATAGTAATCAATTATCCGTTTTTTCGGAATTATTAAAAATTCATATTGAGACTGTCGCAGCCAACACGCGGTCGATTTACCATCAAACTGAGAATGCAGAAACCAAAAGAGCGATTGCTGCTGCATGTGCTTTAGAGCTCATCAAAAGTGAAGTGACAGGTTGCGAAACATCTAACCTGGAATACCTCCTTGATAACTTAAAACATTTCACGGACATGATCCAAACAGCCCTTGAAGTGGCGGAAGATAAGAAATAATTTCTGAGTTTTTTTAATACTGAACGATGAATCACTGTATTAAATAACCCCCTATATTTACCGAAAACATTAATCATAAGGAATCATATGACCGTGAAAGTTGAATTTTTGGTCATTTACATCATTGTTATTAATAAGCATACCAGAAAATAGCAAAAAAATGACATGTGGTACCGCCCATGACAAAAAGGTGCCAAAGCAAGTGCCCGTACAGTAAATGTGAATCGGTCGCAAAAAACACAACGCCCAGCGTATAGGAGAGGCCACCGGCCAGTAGCCAGTAGCCAGTAGCCAGTAGCCAGTAGCCAGTAGCCAGTAGCCAGTAGCCAGTAGCCAGTAGCCAGAGTATCCCCGCCATGGGCACACTGGCCAGCATTGGCTCGAGCGCAAAGACAATCAGCCAGCCCATCAAGAGATAAAGGCCGGTTGATAAAACGGGGTGATTCAACCTTTGAAACGTTTTCAGCATGACGCCGATAAAAGCAAGGAACCAGATCAGTGCGAAAAGCGTCCAGCCCAATGCGCCTTTCAATACCCCCAGGGTGAACGGCGTGTATGTCCCTGCGATGAGTAAAAAAATTGCGGCGTGATCGATGATCCGAAAAATCCGCTTGGCCCGGCCCAAGGACAGCGCATGATATATGGTTGAGGACAGGTATAGCAATATCGCCGTTGCGGAGAAAATACAGGCGCCGACCATGTATCCAATATCCCCTCGCCGGAGCGCATCGATGATCAGAAAAGGGGTTCCGACCAGCAGCCCGAGCAATGCGATGCCGTGGCTAATGCTGATCGCAAGTTCTTCTTTTTTCAGTTTTCCTCGATTTGAATCAGCGTTCAGTATGCGTATATTCATGGAATAACAAATCAATAGGAAGAAAGCCGACTATCATAAAACGCTGGTAGTCAGCTTCCTTAAATCAGCATAAGCAAGTGAGGATACTATTCGTGTTGCTTATCTGATGAAGACGTCTGTGGGTGTTCCTCTTTTTTATTCTCGCGAATCTGGTGATCATCCGTTCGTTTTTTTTCCGTGTCACGATCAACCTCATTTTTCTCATGCGAAAACATATTTTTAAGCCAATCAAACATATTATCACCTATCAACTATATTGATTTGACTATTTTAGGGATGGTTAAGGACTCTATGATTGTAGTTGTTCAGCGAAGTATCCGTTAGGGAAAGTCTGATAGATTCAGTAAACGCCTTTGCCTGAAAAACTCATTCTGTCGCATATCAATTCCCCATTTTTCCTTCCATCGCTTGAAAGATCTACCAAAGCAAACCAACCTTGAATAACCGTCTGTTGCTTTGCCGAATATAGAATGATTAAGGGGGCACTCATGCCAACAGAGACTGATCCCTCCTTTCCTCTGCCTCCTGACGGTCGGCCTGAGCCTAACTCACATTCGCCCCGCAACCTTGGCCGTCGCCTGAAACACAGAGCAAGCGTAATGAAGCGTCTGCTTCCGAAAGGTAGTCTAAAAAGTGTGGCTTTGCTTTTCCTGGTTGTTATTGTTGCAATCAGTTCCTGGCAAGCTGTGTATACCGTACCCAGCGATTCTGTGGCTGTGATACAACGTTTTGGTCAGTTTCGGTATGAAATACCGCCTGGCATACATCTCAAACTACCGCTCGGTGTTGATATGGCGACGATTGTTCCTGTGAAGCGCCAGCTCAAACAAGAGTTTGGTTTCAGCACACCTGGTGCGAACAACCCTTATCAGAACACCTCTGAACATGATGGTGAACTGGAAACTCAGATGGTAACCGGTGATTTAAACGCTGCGCTGGTTGAATGGGTGGTCCAGTATCGAATTGCCGAACCGGTCAAGTTTCTCTTCGAAGTCCGCGATCCCAGCGCTACCCTGCGGGACGTTTCAGAATCGGTGATGCGGGAAGTCGTGGGCGATCGAACCGTCGATGAAGTCATCACTATTGGCCGACAAGAAATTGAATCTGAAGTGCTGATAAAAATGCAGGAGCTTGTGACGAAATATACGATGGGGATTAATATTGATCAGGTTCAGCTCAAAAATATCAACCCGCCCAAACCGGTTCAGGAATCGTTTAATGAAGTCAACCAAGCGCAGCAAGAAAAAGAAAAGCTGATTAACGAGGCACGTCGAGATTACAACAAAGTGATCCCGTTGGCAGAAGGTGAAAAAGATCAGCGGATTCGAGAAGCAGATGGTTACCGGATCAAAAGAATTAATGAAGCCGAAGGGGATGCTGCCCGGTTCAATGCATTACTGATTCAATATAACAAATCACCTGAAGTGACCCGCCGGCGAATCTATATTGAAACGATGCAAGAAATTCTGCCATCTATGCATTCAAAAATTATTATTGATGAACAAACCCACGGCATCTTACCTTTCCTTGATCTTCAGGATCAAACAGGAAAGCAAGGCGATCAACCATGAAGAAGTTTCTCCCGCCGATGGCCGTGATACTCCTCGTTTTCATCATGCTTGCCGTGAAAGGCACCCTTTATACGGTAAGCGAAGTCGAGCAGGTCATCATCACCCAATTTGGTAAACCGGTCGGCCTGCCGATCACCGACGCTGGACTGAAGGTGAAAATGCCTTTTATCCAAGAGGTCAATACGATAGACAAGCGGATTCTGGAGTGGGACGGAAATCCCTCCGATATGCCGACGAAGGATAAACTGTACATCTCGGTCGACTTGTTTGCGCGTTGGCGGATCACGGACCCTTTGCAGTATTTTCTTCGTTTACGCGATGAGCGCAGTGCGCAGTCCCGGCTGGATGACATTCTGGGCAGCGAAACACGCAACGCGGTGGCGAAACATGAATTGATTGAAATCATCCGAACCACCAAAGATCGGCTTCCTTTACGTGACGCATTGTTGACCGGCACGGAGCGAGACACGGCGATGGGGAATCTGGTGCCGATCCATAAGGGCCGCCAGGTTGTAGAGGCTGAAATCTACCAGGCCGCGACTGACAAAATTCGGGTCTTTGGTATCGAATTATTAGACATTCGCTTTAAACGGATTAACTACAACGCAAGTGTCAGGCCCAAAATCTATGACCGAATGATCAGTGAGCGTCGCCAGATTGCCGAGCGATTTCTTTCGGAAGGATACGGGGAAGCGGCCCGGATCCGGGGCGATCGCGTGCGTGATTTAAATAAGATCCAATCCGAAGCGTATCGCAAAGTGGAAGAAATTCGGGGCTTGGCCGATGCCAAAGCCGCTGCAATCTATGCGCAGGCCTACAACCAGAGTGCCCAGGCGGTCAGCTTGTATGAATTTACCCGAACGCTGCAGGCTTACCAATCGATCATGGCAGAAAATACCACCTTGGTGCTGTCCACGGAGAGTGACTTATTTAAATTTATGAAGAGAATAAACCCAGTAACGGACAATCAAACTGAATCTGAAAGTCCATGAAGAAAACAGCTTTTCGGGCCCATGAACGAGGGCATCCAACTCAATTGCCGAGCGAACATGTTGACTGGATCACTCAACCCGTTACCCGTTTTTTACGAATTGAGGCTGCTGCTGGGGCCGTACTTTTATTTTTTACGCTGGTTGCTCTAGCCCTCTCTAACTCCCCATGGGCGGAGGATTTTCTGTCCCTGTGGGATACCCCCATCGGGATCACCGTCGGATCGCTTGAGTTTCAGCGTTCGCTTCAGGAATGGATTAATGATGCCCTGATGACCTTGTTTTTCTTCTTGGTCGCATTGGAGCTGAAACGTGAAATCGTCTTGGGAGAATTAAAAACCCCACGCTTAGCCATGCTGTCTATTTCAGGGGCAGTCGGTGGCATGCTGGTTCCGGCATTGATCTATTTGCTATTTCAACTGGATCAGCCTGGGCAGCATGGTTGGGGGATCGTAATGGCTACGGATACCGCATTTGTCATTGCCTGCCTCATTTTACTTGGCCCGCGCGTGCCAAAAAGTTTGCGGGTTTTTATGCTTTCTTTAGCGATCATCGATGACATTGGTGCCATTGTGGTTGTGGCCGTTGGCTACGGAGAATCGATTGATATTTATGCGATTGGGCTGGCCGTGATCGGATTTATTACGGTGAAGATCATGGCTGAACTCGGCATCCGCAGTATTACTATGTATTTATCCATTGGTGGGTTGATTTGGCTCGCGGTGGATGCGTCGGGAATACATCCTACGGTGACTGGTGTGATCCTGGGACTAATGACGCCTACAGTTAGATGGGTCAGTAAAGAGCGCCTGCTGACGATCATGGATTGTGTCGTTCCGGCTCCAACAACAAGCAAGCGTAATGTGCTTCGTATTGATCGCCAAATCTTAAAAACCGCTGAAGCGGCAGCCCGAGAAGCGCTTTCACCTCTGGAGCGGTTCGAAGTGATACTGCATCCCTGGGTTGGTTTTGTCATCATGCCTCTGTTTGCCTTTGCAAATGCTGGTGTTCAGCTCTCTTTTTCAGAACTGTCCGGCTCCTTGTACATAGCTATTTTTTCCGGTCTCGTCATCGGCAAACCCATTGGTATCATCTTATTTTGCGGGTTGGCAACACTCCTCAAACTGGCTGTACGACCGCCAGAGCTGCCTTGGCTCTATCTTGTTGCGGGTGGAATGCTTGCCGGGATCGGATTCACCATGTCGTTATTTATTGCCCACTTGGCATTGAGCCCGGCGCTCGTTGATGTCGCAAAGCTGGGTATCTTATCCGCTTCCCTATTCTCAGCTCTGGCGGGAATGATGCTGCTCAGTTGGCTGTTAAAACGAGATGCCTCGTACAAGGATAACCAAACATAATGTTTACCGCGTAAAGGACATGCTGTTTTACATATATGGTTTCAGAGGAAACGAAGATGATCCCGAATAGCAAACGAGCCTGGCGTCAACGATACCTTCAGTCACTGACGGTGCATGGCACCGAGTATCAGTATTGGTCGTTGCAAAGGCTGGCAACAGATTTTCAAGTCGAGTTAGCGCAACTACCGCTGGTGACTCGGCTGTTGCTCGAAAATGTGATGCGCCATTACGAGGGGCATGCCACGACGTCTGCCATCATCTCAGCGCTTTGCAGTGTCGACGAGGGGCTCCCAAATCGTAGGCAGGATGACGTCACCGAACTGGCATTTCATCCCAGCCGTGTGTTGATGCAAGACTATACCGGCGTGCCGGCTTTGGTTGACCTGGCGGCGATGCGCGATGCGATCAGAGGGGCCGGTGGTGATCCACAACGTGTGAACCCTGTTTGCGCCGTTGATTTGGTCATCGACCACTCGGTGATTGCCGACCAGGCGGGGAGCAAATCGGCATTAACAGCGAATCGACAACTGGAGATGCAACGTAATCAGGAGCGATACCAGTTTCTGAAATGGGCGCAACACGCATTTGACAACCTGACGGTCATTCCGCCGGGACGCGGGATCTGTCACCAGGTGAATCTGGAATACTTGGCACAGGTTGTTCGGGAGGAAGGTGGAATTTTGGTCCCGGATACGCTGGTCGGTACCGACAGTCACACCACCATGATCAACGGTTTGGGCGTACTTGGCTGGGGAGTCGGGGGGATCGAAGCCGAAGCGGCGATGCTCGGTCAGCCGCTCAGTCTCAATCTTCCGCGTATTGTCGGCGTCCGGCTGGATGGCGCTTTAAAGGCAGGTGTTACTGCAACCGACCTTGTCTTAACCATTACCGAGCACCTGAGGAATTATGGCGTTGTTGGTAAGTATGTTGAGTTTTACGGGCCCGGCGTCGGAGAACTGACCGTGGCAGACAGGGCAACTCTGTCGAATATGGCGCCAGAGTATGGTGCAACCTGCGGCCTTTTCCCGGTGGATGAAAAAGTCATGATATACTTGCAACTCACCAACCGGCCAGAGCCGCTGATCGAACGCGTGAGAGCCTACGCGATGGCGCAAGGGCTATGGTGGGACAGCAAGACGCCGCCCCCGGTCTATGCGGAGAACATCGCCATTGACTTATCGGCGATTGAACCTTCTGTCGCTGGCCCCAAACGACCTCAGGACCGCCTCGCGTTGGGCGCGATAAAACGTAAAACACAAGAGCACCTCGAACTCATGGGGCAGAAAGCCACCGATAAAACAGATCGTGGTGCATCGCCTTATGGATTAACAAACGGTGATGTGGTCATCGCGGCAATCACCTCCTGTACCAACACCTCGAACCCCGCCGTGATGCTAACCGCAGGTTTGCTCGCAAAAGCAGCCGTAGAGAAAGGGCTTTCGGTTCCAGCCCATGTAAAAACATCGCTGGCACCCGGCTCTCAGGCGGTTGCGCGATACCTGGATGATACGGGATTGCAAGGGTATCTCGACCTGTTGGGGTTTCAGCGTGTCGGTTTTGGCTGTACAACCTGCATCGGGAATTCCGGTCCGCTGAACGGCCAGCTTGAAGCGGACATCGAGCAACAACAACTGAGTGTCAGTGCGGTGCTTTCGGGAAACCGCAATTTCGAAGGACGCATCCACCCGGCCGTTCGGCTCAACTGGCTGGCTTCCCCTCCACTGGTGATTGCTTTTGCGCTGGCAGGCCATACGCGGATTGATCTACAGCACGAGCCCATTGCAACAAACGGTGATGGTGAAGAGATTTATCTACGGGATCTCTGGCCGACTGACGAAATGCTCAATCATGCACTTCGCCAAGTCACCAAACATCAGTTCAGGTTAAGTTACCAGAGCATCGATCAAGGAGATGAGCGCTGGCAAAGTTTAACCATGAAGGACAGCGTCTGTTACCCATGGGATCCGGCATCGACCTATATTCAACGCCCGCCGTTTTTTGAGCGCGAGATCAGCACCCAATCGATCCAATCCGCTAGAATATTAGCCGTTCTCGGTGATTCCATTACCACCGATCATATCTCACCCGCGGGACAAATTTCAGAACTAAGTCCTGCGGGCCAGTACTTAATCGCGCATCAGGTATCCCCACAGAACTTTAATAGTTACGGTGCCCGTCGAGGAAACCATGAAGTCATGGTTCGCGGGACGTTTGCCAATCGACGCATACAGAACCTAATGGTCGCGCCTGAAGTGGGTGGTGTGACACGCTATTATGGTCCGATGAACAAAAATCGCGATAAAAACGTGAGAGTTCACGAGCAACCGCCCGTGATCACAATTTATGAGGCAAGCCAGCATGCGATCGCCGACAGCCTCCCGCTCGTGGTTTTCGCCGGCAAAGAATACGGCACGGGATCCAGCAGAGATTGGGCTGCCAAAGGCTGCCTGCTGCTGAATGTAAGGGCGGTGATCGCCGAATCTTTCGAGCGTATTCATCGCAGTAACTTGGTAGGAATGGGCATTTTACCACTTCAACTGCTCGCACCCAGAACAGTCGGCGACCTTTCACTGAAAGGAGATGAGACGATCTCGATTAACTTAAATCATGAACTTATGCCTCAACAAAATCTCAATTTGATACTTAGCAAAAAGGATGGTTCAGAGCAGGAATGCTCGGTAATCGTCCGAATCGATAACCAAAGAGAATTGGCGTATTTCAACGCCGGGGGCGTACTTCGTTATATTGCCAACCAGTTGGATTGACGCAAACTTGACGTTTTACTTCCGGCTCACGACCCGATGAAATGCCATCGCGGTCATGTGTCGATCATGCCTGAGCACCGTCGTACCAATCGCCAAAAAGTGATTGTCTTTTCAAAAACAGTCTGTTACTAATTTGACCATGATGAAAAATATCTCGAACCCACAATCGGCGATGCCGATCCAGCAAACCACCACCACCGAAACCACCAGGTTGTTCGGGGGGTAAGTTCGAGTTTTTTCTTCAACCCTCTGAGCGATTCGCCAGAGGGTTTTTCATATCCGCATCCTGCGTTTCGCTCAGAGTCTCACAAACCAAGGAGACCTTTATGAAAACGCATCGTGAAATCGCACAACAACTCGACCTGTTCCACTCCGAGCCCCAGGGACCGGGCATGATCTTCTGGCACCCGAACGGCTGGCGTCTGTTTCAGGACATTCAGCAACATATCCGCGAGCTTTATCTGCAATACGGTTTTGAGGAAGTGCGCACGCCGCAGTTTCTGAAAAAAGAGTTATGGCAGACATCCGGCCACCTGGCGATGTACGGCGAAGATATGTTCTTCGGCGGCGATCCGGCGGGCGAGCAGGACTATGCGCTCAAGCCAATGTCCTGTCCGGGCCATATCCTGCTGTTCAAACGCGGCGTGCACAGTTACCGGGATCTGCCCGTCAAGCTGTTCGAATTCGGATTGGTCCACCGCAATGAAGCCTCAGGTGCATTGAACGGATGTTTACGTCTACGCCAGTTCACGCAGGATGATGCACACGTGTTTTGTGCCTGGTCTCAAATCAAACACGAAGTCAGCCAGTTCCTGGAACGGGCCCGGCAGGTGTATCGCCAGTATGGCTATCAGCAGCTCACGGTGAAGATCTCGACGCGTCCCGAGGCGGCACTGGGCGACGAAGTCCTCTGGCATCAGGCCGAGCAAATTCTGATGGATGTCTGCCGGGATGAATCGATGGATTATGAACTTCAAGTCGGTGAAGGCTCCTTTTACGGACCCAAGATTGAGCTGGCGCTGCAGGACAGTCTTGGCCGTGAGTGGCAGTGCGGGACAATCCAGCTCGACTTTAATCTGCCGGGCCGTTTCGAGGTTGCCTTTACCAATGCTGCCGGAGAGCGCGAGCACCCGGTGATTTTGCACCAGGCGATGTACGGCTCGATTGAACGCTGGATCGGCATGCTGCTTGAGGTCACCCAGGGCGCGCTGCCGGAGTGGATCCATCCCCTACCGGCTGCCATTGTCCCAGTCAACGAAGCGGCGGCCGAATATGCCGATGCCCTGGCAGCGCTGCTTAAAGCAGCCGACCTGCCGGTGATGACCGATCACAGCAATTGCTCAGTATCGCGGAAGATCAAACGATTCCACCAGCTAAAGATCCCCAACATCCTGATTGTCGGCGAGAAGGAGGTCAACAGTGAGCAAGTCGCGCTGCGTCGCGGGAAAGCCGTGACGGTCATTGAGAAGTCGCAGTTGGTCGCGCAACTGCTTGCGTTCAGGGCCCTCTAATGGGTACCGGTACCAGAGCGGCCACTGCATTCATCAGTGGCCGCTTTTCCAAACAACTTCCCTGCTCGATTGACCTACTTGAGCGGCAGATAAATATCGGTCATCAATTCACATTCATCAACTTCATGGATCAAATTCAGGTAGTGGAAGAAACAAGGAAAATCCCGAAGTTCTTCTCCACTGGAAGGGAGCCACTGACGATAGAGGTAATACACGGTTTCACTGATCCGATCATGGCTGCCATGATGACGGGCAACTGCACAGCGCCCTGCGGGGATCAGTCCGGCCTTCACACCATAGCTGTTTTCCGGTACCTCGCCCGCATGGGTCCCGCAGATCTCAAAGCGAAACTCTTCTTCCGGGGTATTGACCGGATCACGATAAGGGATCCCAAACGTGTCACTCTTATTGACCGGCGATAAACCGGTTTCTTTACGCCAGGCAATGAACCTGGCTGCGGTTTCCAGCACCCGTTGCGGGTGGCCTCGGTGCTCAATCAAAGCCACTGGCTGTTCATTGAAATCGACGATGGTTATTTCCATAGGTTTGTCCCCGTTTATCGGTGGATGAAATTCGTAGTGGGCGTACCAGGACTGCCACTCAGGACAACTTCGAAACTGGGAAGGCGTTTGACCAAACCAGCGCAGAAAAGCGCGCGAGAAGGCCTCCGAACTCTCAAAGGATGCTTCGAAAGCAATGTCGGTAATGCTGCGTTCCGGTTCAAAAGCCAACCGAAAGGACGCACGCTTCATCCGGCTCAGCTGCACAAACTGCATGGTGCTCACGCCCATAAAGGACTGAAAAATCCGATGGAAGTGAAACTTTGAGCAACCGGCAACCGCGCTCAGTTGCTCCAGCGAAATCGCGTCATCCAGGTTGTGCTGAATAAACTCACACACTTTGCGGATGCGCGCCTTATGGTGTTCTGCGACATTCATTGATTCGCCTTGTGTTCCCCGTTATTGAAGTCATGCAAATCATAACGGCGGAAAACCTCTGTTGCCTGATTGAGATTGCGATCTTTCGCCTTTGCTATTAATCGGATGCTCAGGAATGAATATAAGTCGATATCAAACCATCAAAAGATTAATCCGCCAAATAAAAAAGCCGCAGCCCCCAAGGAGCTGCGGCTATATGCCGGATGGCGTCGTGCTTAGTAGTTTAAGCTTAAGGTCACGCCGGAATACTGGCTGTACCCTTTCAACATCACATAGTACGTTTGTCCGGCGGCCACATTGACCGTACAGGATTCATTGTTGCCACTCCGGTATGGACGGCAATCCCAGGACTGTGTAGTCGGCTTACTGCCGGCCTTCACGTACAGATCCGCATCCCCGGTCCCGCCGCTGATAGCGACACGAGCTGAAGCACCCGCGGTTGCCGTGAAGGTATAATGCACTTCACTACCTGAGGCACCGGCAAGACCGCTGACCGGCTGGCCGTTTTTCAGTTCTAGGTCTCCCGGAGGTGGCGTGGTGCCGCACGCAGCATTCACACCGACTGTGGCAAATGCACTGACCACATCATCGCTGTTATAGCCCAAATCAGTCGCAGCTTTGACAACGCCACAGCCCCCCTGATCAAAGGTTGAATTCGCTGTCCAGTACAACTGGTTCGCGACCGCAAACACTTCAAAGCCTTTGCGGACATCCCACCCGGCGGTGTTTGCCAGCAGGTAGTAAGCACGGTTAAATACGCCGCTGGAATAGTGGACATTCAGACCGCTGGTGTATTGTGACGCATGATCAATCGATCGCCCGTCTTTGGATGGCTGATCGAAGTAGCGTAAACCACCCGCCTGCTTGAAGATATCGCTGCCGACCACCCAGTCGACCGTACCGCGCATGTAATACTCGGCAGCTTCCCCGGCGATATCCGAGAATGCCTCGTTGATCCCGCCGGACATGTTGCGATAAATCAGCCCGGAGTTTTGTTCGGTAAAGCCATGGCTGACCTCGTGGGCGCTGACGTTGATATCAACCAGCGGATAGAAGGTGTTCTGGCCGTCCCCAAACGTCATGGCCTGGCCATCCCAGAAGGCGTTTTCATAATTGCTGCTGTAGTGAACCCGCATGGTCAGTTGGAAAGTCAGCGGCGCGGTATTCAGCCAGTCTTTGTACATATCAAAGACCACTTTCCCGAAATAATGCGCATCATTCAGTGGTGAATAAGCACCGTTTACTGGTTTATACGCATTGTAATTATCGCCCGTCGCACATTCGTAGCTAAAAGCTGTCGAACCGGTCGTCCCGCCATTGAGGTTCACCGTTTTGACGGCATCGTTGATCATGGTACAAGTGGTGCCAACCTTATCGACTTCAAGTGCTGGGTAATCGACCCCAAACTGATATTGCCCGGTTTTCTGGTTTCCGCCAGGGCCGGTCCCCAGAGCCTTTGCATGCGCCAGGCCATCCCAGTGAGCGATCACTTCACCGCTGTTGGCATCAATGAAGAAATACGGACGAGACGGTGTACCCTCAGTGACCAGGAAATTTACCAGATACACCAGGCGGGCGACATCATTGTCGTCCAGGCGGATCATCAGTGCAGCCTGTTCATTCTCAGTCGATAACCCTTTGGCATCATTGCCCTTCACTGTTCGCTTCAGTTGCTGCTTGGCAATAGTCAGCACCTGCTGGGCGTCCAGCTTAGGAGAAATCACCGCAATATCCTGCTGTAGGCCCTGTGCCATCACCCCATGTACCTGGCTGGCTCCCTGAGCGTCTACTGTCGCGGTCACCGCCGTATTAAACACCGGTACGCCCTGATAAACCTGCTGGTAACGTACCTTTTGAGTCCCATTTGGCAAAGTGATGGTTTTGACCGGCTGGAAGCGCGTCGCCAACGGCGTTGCCGATTGCGCATTAATCCCCTGCTGCAAAACTGACGGGTCGGTTACGCTGACCATTTCAGCTGCCACGCTTGGCAAAGTGGTGAGTGTAAAGAGTGAACCTAGCGAGATAGCCAATGTAATTTTATTAAGGTTTGATTTCATAACTCTTCCCTGGAGAATGATTGTGTTGAACTGTCCTTCAACTCTCAACCAATCCGGCAGACCTTTGCCGGAAACGACTGGTGTAACTGCATGAGAACAACCTGTACCAGTTCGCTGCCTGCTATGGTTTTCATAACAGTGCATAAACCATGGAAAAGGAATGAGCAGAATTCCACTTTGCCTCATAAATTTCCTGATTAGACCTGTATTTATAAATTTACACAAAGTTATAAATCAAAAGGTCATTAACGAAGCATGATTGCGCTAACCCTGAACAGATCTGGACACATCCAGAAATTGAGGTGTTATGGTGGCTTTACAGAACTCGGGATATCGTACCGTACTGATATAACCATTAATTTGTGACTCAATCACCGCATTTCACAGCAAAACTCGAGAAGTTAAGCACAATGGAATAGGCGGTTATCGAACCAAGGCCAGCCAACCTATTTGACCAGATACCACTGTAACGTAACCTGCCCTGCTAACCATGACCAACGTTGATAAGCGCCTGAATCATGCGTCACTATTATGTGTTTTAACACTATAAACTAATATGAATATCAATTAAGATGCACATCAGTCGTATGTATCTGAACAAGTGGTAAAAAATGAGAATTGGTATTCTGAATGGTGGCGATTCAAGTGAGCGCTCTGTCTCACTGAAATCAGGCGAATGTATTGCCAAGGCTGTGGAGCTTCTGGGGTATGAAGCGATTAAAATTGATCCTCGCCACATTGATGTGACCCTGCAGGGTTTCTTCAATCTTGATCGCATATTCATCGCATTGCACGGTGGTATCGGTGAAAGCGGCCATATTCAAGCGCTGTGCGATATGCTCAAAATCCCATATACCGGCAGTGGGTTACTTGCCTCTTCTACGTCACTCAATAAACACAAAACCAAAGAAATTTGGAAAGCCAATGGCCTCAACACAGCTGAATGGATGATTGTAAGTAAAAAAACGCCTTCCGACTCAATCAAAGAGACACTATCCAAGCTATCCTACCCTGTCGTTGTCAAACCTTTGAATCAGGGATGCAGCCTGGGTGTCACTAAAGCCGATAACCCGCAAGACTTATTTTCAGCACTGACTGCTGCTTTTGAATATGATGAGGAAGTCATCGTTGAAGCCTTTATTCAGGGGCGCGAGTACACTTGTGCCATTCTGGATGACCAGGCCTTACCGGTAGTCCAAATCAAATCCGAAACGTTCTTCGATTGGAATGCCAAATTTGGCAATGAAACTGCAACCTATCACTGTCCATCCGATCTGACCCCGGAACAAGAACGGCAGATGCAAGCTATCGCCCTCAAGGCCTATCAAGTCCTTGGGTGCCGAGGCTGGGGACGCATTGATACTTTTCTGGATGATCAGGGTGAGATCTATCTCATCGAAATGAATACTGTACCCGGCATGACAACGCGCAGTGTGTTTCCGATGGCCGCGAAACAGGCGGGTATCAGCTTTGAAGGCGTTATAGAAAAACTGCTCCGTTCAGCAACGTTTGACTACGTCAAGTAACCTCAATACAACCTCCGCGACAGGAAACAAAGCCCATAAAGATCGTCAATCGTGCTTGATCCGTCCTGATGGCCCGTTATAGCCGATCGAATATTTATTTCCGCGGGTTGTATTGTCGAGGTGTTGATTCATAGGTAAGGAACAATTTGTGTTCCTTACCATTCGTATTAAGCGAGGAAACCTGAATGTAAAATAGATAATTTCAAAATCAATATTTACTCAGCTTCCAAAATACCGCGTTCAATAAAAACATCTTTCGCCGTCAACATAGCGTTAATCGCGGCGGGAAAGCCTGCATATAACGCAACCTGCATGATCACCTCAACAATTTCTACGGGTTTACAGCCGATATTCAGTGCCCCTTGAATATGGCCAGACAGTTGCGGCTGGCAATTTCCCAATGCCGTTAGCGCTGAAATCGTTACCAGTTCCCGACGTTGAACATCAAGTTGCGAGCGCTGATAAATATCTCCAAACCCGAACTCAACCATATACTTCGCAAGATCAGGTGAGATCAGACTTAAGCCATCAAGGGCTTTCTTGCCATTTTCACCAAAGATCGCCATGTAGCTTTCCAGGCCACTCTCATATCTTTCATTCATGTGTACTTTTTAGCCTATACAATAGCGCTTTATTTTCGCGGACAATTCGATCACGCAAATGTACAACACTTGAAACACAAATTGTAGATTGCTTGGGCGCAATCCCGTCAGCGGTTATTGCCGTGACTCGGTGCTAGCGATGTTCCGAAATCAGCATGGCGCGCGTACCTTCCTGAAGGGCTTCAAACATATGCGGCAAATCACCGGGGTAGGAAATATAATCCCCTTCGTTGAGTTCATAGCTCTCCGAGAGCAAGCCGAGTCTGGCCCTGCCTTTGGTGATAATCACATGCTCGATCACGCCGGTATGGTGCGGCTCGGAATAATGAGGCTGTCCGGGCTTGACTTCAATCCAGTAAATATCCCGGCTGACGTGAGGCGGACATGCTGCAAGCAACGTGGCTTGATAGTCCATGTTTGCGGAAGAGACGGATACACCCTCGCCATAGCGAATAATTTTCGTTTCTTGTCTGGGGGATTCAAGCAGACGGGACACCGGGATATCAAGGACAACACAGATGGACCATAGCGTTTCGATACTTGGATTCCCGACACCATTTTCCAGCTGAGATAACGTCGATTTCGCGATCTTGGCTCGTCTTGCGACCTCAGCAATACTCAGTCCCGAGCGTTGCCGCTCAGCGTGCAGGGTTGCCGCAATTTGCGCGATAGGCGGTTCATTTCTGGTCATAACAGTCAACAGCTCAATTCATAACTCTTAGCGTTTTCGTTCATTATAACAAACGAACGTTTTTTTTGACAAACACACCTTCGTCGCTCAATATAAACACCAATCGTTCGATATAAAAACCATTCGTTCGATAAAAACTGCTTTTAGTTTGATTCAGGGATCCGTCGGGATCAGCGTCCAACGTTCAGGAGGAACTCAAGGTGGAATACATATTGTCTGTGGTGCTCTTTGCCATTTCTTCTTCAGTAACGCCCGGCCCGAATAACATCATGGTCATGACTTCCGGGGTTAACTTCGGGATCCGCAAAAGCTTGCCTTTGCTCACCGGTATCTGTGTCGGTTTTTCTTTCATGCTCTTGCTCGTCGGACAGGGCTTCGGGCATTTATTTCAGCTATTTCCGCAACTCAGCCTGATCATTAAAATAGCCGGTACCGGTTATTTGTTGTACTTAGCCTGGCTGATTGCCGGAAGCCGGGGTGTTGACAAAGCAAGCCAAACCGCCGAACCGTTCGGGTTCATCAAAGGCGCTCTGTTTCAATGGGTAAATGCGAAAGCATGGGTCGTGGCGATTGGAGCAATCTCCGCTTTTACCACCGTTGGAGAACACTATGCGTTTCAGAACATGACGATTGCTACGACCTTCTTTATTGTTTCTTTTCCCTGTGTCGGAATCTGGCTCATGTTCGGCTCGCTCCTTCGTCGCTACCTCGAAAATATGACCTACTTGCGCTGGTTTAATCTTGCGATGTCTTTTCTCTTGGTTGTTTCGGTACTCCCCGTCATGCGGGAAATTTGGCAACAGTTCGCCCATTAGCCAGTGCGCCGTCTTGTCTCTCCAATGAAACCAGTACTATTGAGCATTTGCCTATACTGGAATGGATATCGGTACATCAGGGTCTTCCGGAGACGCACACTATCTCAAACGCGATGAACTGCGATCTCCCGCGGCGTTGAGCCAATTTCAACTTTCGGTCTTTTTCAACATTCAGTCTAAATCGTGGTGCTATGGAATATCGTGATTATTACGCCATCCTTGAGATCCCCCGCGATGCGACGCTGGCGGACATCAAGCGGGCCTATAAGAAAAGCGCACGCAAATACCACCCGGATGTGTCGAAGGATCCCGACGCCCAGCGAAAGTTTATCCAGGCCAAAGAGGCTTACGAAGTGCTCAAGGATCCCCAGAAGCGTGCCGCGTATGATCAACTAGGGAAAGACTGGCACACCGGGCAGAACTTTCATGTACCGCCGGACTGGGAAGGCAACTTTGAGTTTTCCAGTGACGGGTTCAACCAGGGCGATGCCGCTGCGTTTTCCGATTTTTTCGAATCGCTGTTCGGCGGCCACTTTGGTCACAGACCCGATCGGGCTCACCGGACCCGCAGCGCACACCAGCATTTCTCGGCCAAGGGTGAAGATATCCACGCCAAGGTTCAAATTGATATTGAAGACAGTTTTCATGGCGCGGTACGCTCTCTCACCCTGCCTGCATCTCCGCTAGACGGCGCGCAGTCTCAGACCGTAAATTTAAAGATCCCCAAAGGGGTCCGGGAAGGTCAGCACATTCGTCTCGGCGGCAAGGGCATGCCCGGCCATGGCGGCGGCGCGGCGGGCGATCTTTATCTGGAAGTCAGCTTTCGTCCGCATCCGCTCTACCGGCTTGAACAGAAAAATCTGTGTTTGTCCCTCCCTGTTACGCCATGGGAGGCCGCACTGGGCGCCAAAATCAAGGTCCCGACGCCCACGGGAGCCATTGAGGTGACCGTACCGGCCAATTCAGTGTCCGGCAAAATCCTGCGGCTTCGGGGCCGGGGACTTCCTGGGACGTCTCCCGGGGATATGTTGATCACCCTGAATATCGTCCAGCCTAAAGTAGAAACCGAGCAGGAAAAAGCCTTGTTCCGGCAGATGCAGGATCTGATGCCTTTTAATCCCCGTAGCCAATTTGGGTTTAAGTCATGAAGAAAAAAGTCACTTCAGGTCAGCTCAGCATTACCGTCATTGCCGAGCATGAACCAACGCTGAGCCTGGCTGAGCTTTGCCGCGCCTGCGGTCAACCGGCCGAATGGGTGATCGCGCTGGTTGAAGAAGGCGTGCTCGATCCGCAGGGCGATCGGCCCATTCACTGGCGTTTCGCCACCGTTAACCTGCGTCGGGCATTACGCGCCGGTCGCATGCAGCAAGACTTGGGACTGAATGTCCCCGGCATTGCAATAGCGCTTGATTTACTGGATGAGGTCGAGCGGCTGCAACGCCTGCTGCATAGTCGGGATGACCGACATTTGTAACCCACAGCAACTGCCCGGACAGCCCAATTGCATTTCATGCCCGCTCGGGTACTGTCTTGCAGATTTCAAGGTACCGGCCGACAGGCTTCAAGAATCAATTCTCCCTTAAAGGCCGCGCTCTGAAGGACAATGCAATCGGCCTTAATCTGTCGGATTTCAAGTGAAAAATGCTTGAACTTCAGATACGATGCCTACTTTAGGCGACATGGTTGAGAGCAACCCGGGAGAAAATGTGATTCAAACTGATCTGACTTTCCACCAGCATGATTTCTCTAAACAGGATTTACAAGGCCATACCTTTAAGCGTTGCCACTTTTTTCAATGTGACTTCGACCATGCTGATTTAAAAGATGCTCAGTTCATTGATTGTCAGTTCATCAATTCGCAATCACTGGAAGGGTGCAACTTCCGATTCGCTGATCTGAAAGATGCCAGCTTCAGTAACTGTATGCTGGCAATGTGTAATTTCAGTCAAGCCAATTGTTTTGGACTAGAGCTGCGTAAATGTGACTTGAAAGGTGCCAATTTTCAGCGCGCGAATTTCGCCAACCATGTCAGCCATACCGTTTACTTCTGCTCGGTGTACATCACCGGGTGCAACCTGACCTACAGTAACTTTGAACGCGCCATCATTGAAAAATGTGACTTATTTGAAAACCGCTGGCATGGTGCCAACCTATCCGGCGCGAGTTTCAAAGGATCAGACTTATCCCGCGGTGAGTTCAGCGCCGATCAATGGGATCAATTCAACCTGGAAGAGTGCGATTTAACCCATGTCGATCTGGAAGGGCTGGATATTCGTCAGGTGTCGTTATTCGGCGTCAAAATCTGTGACTGGCAACAAGAACAGCTCTTATCGCCACTAGGGCTGGTGATCCTGTAGCGAGTTCGCCGGGTCGAGGCACAACCCGGCATGCTCCGTCTCTTCCCGCTCCTGTAACAAACACGGTTTATCATCCGCCTTGCAAGTTTGTCGTTTGCCTTTATGATGGCTTTCAGGACGAATTTACCCGCTTCAAGAAAAGCCTCGAGATGACAATACCTTCTGCTTCAATAACTTCCATGCACAATTCACTCACCGTACTGCTGGTCAATGCATTTACCGATAACGGCAGCGGCGGCAATCCCGCGGGAGTCGTGCTGGGCGCCCCAAACCTGACGCGCGAGCAAAAAACGGATATCGCCCGGCAAGTGGGCTATTCGGAAACCGCTTTCGTGCAAACCGGCTCCGACGCTGACTTTAACGTTGAATTCTTTACCCCGGAAGGCGAAGTCGATTTTTGCGGTCACGCAACCCTGGCGACCTTTTCAGCCATGCGGGATCAAGGCCTCCTCCAACCGGGACGATACCCCCAGAGAACCAAAGCCGGGCTTCTGGGCATAGAGATCGAAACAAACGTTGTCCGAATGGATCAGACGCTGCCACAAACACGCCCGGGTCCGGCGGTCGATGACGTGTGCCGGGCGTTTGGGATCCCTGAAGCAGCGATCCGCGAGACGCAGTTGCCGATCGAAACCGTCTCAACCGGGTTGCCGGATATCATTGTTCCGGTAGCCCCCGGCACTCTGGCGCAGCTTCAACCTGATTTTGCCAGCCTTGCTGAATACAGCCGGGATTTTGAAGCGATCAGTTTTCATGTGTTCGAATTAGGTTCTGATAATCGCATTACCGCGCATTGCCGAAACTTTGCGCCTTTGTATGGGATCGATGAAGAAGCCGCAACCGGCAGTGCCGGCGGCGCATTAAGTTGTTACCTGGCGCAGCACGTTTTTCCCGGTAAGCGCAAGTTTCGATTCGAACAAGGCCTGGCGATGGGGAGCCCATCCAGCATTGAAGCGGCCCTTGAATATTCGGGCCAGACGATCACCCGCGTGAGTGTACAAGGGAAAGCGACCGTCATCGGACAACGCGACATCACCTATACCTAAAATCCAGCCACAATAAAAAGGGCAATGACGCTCGTCATTGCCCTATGGTACAAATTACATCGGTCCTCTGCCTGAAAGGCTTAACTCAACTCCGGCACCGCGCACAGCAGTTCGGCACAAATCTCTGTCCGGTTGCGGCCATTGGCCTTGGCTTCATACAGGGCGTTATCTGCCTGCTTCATCACAACATTGATGTTGGCATCGCGCCCCGACCAATGCGCAATCCCTACAGAAATTGTAATCTGGCCGACAATCGGGATCTCGCAGAGCTCAACCACTTGCCTCAGACGTTCTGCGACTTCATAAGCCGTTTCCGGACTCGTGTCAGTCAGGAAAATCAAAAACTCCTCCCCACCGGAGCGACAAAGAATATCATCCCGCCGTGCTTGCTCTTGCATCAGACTTGCCACAATGGTGATCACTTCATCACCTACATCGTGGCCGTGGGAATCATTCACTTGTTTAAAGAAATCAATATCCAGTGCCAAAACCGAAAATGGCTGTTGTTTTTCACCCAATGCATCTAGAGCTTTAAGCATCCCGCGCCGGTTCAATAAGCCGGTCATCGAATCGGTATGGCTGTCGACATCCAGCTGGTTAATTTTACGGGACATCAAACCAAACCCCCGGGTGATCGCTGCCTTCAGGTGCGCCGCTTCAAAATACCAGGAGCTGATTTGCCGGATATGCTCGACCGTATCAGCCCGCTCCATGGAGCGCACCCCACTTGCCAGTTGCCACAGCGGCTTCGAAATGAAAATAGATGAAATCCAGATCCCCAGCAGCGTCACCAACCCGATCGGGATCGTCTTCACGAAGACATCGGCCATCTGTGCATCCAATTCCGACAACGTCGCGGCTTTTGGCCGCTGTGCCACAATCCCCCAACCGGTGCTTTCAACCGGGGCAAAACCGGCAGACATGTCGATCCCGAGATGATTTTTAATGTCCTTGGCCCCTTTTTCTCCGGTCAGCACGGTATTGATGGCCGCATTATCGGTAATCACCATGCCAATCCGTGCTTTCTCAGGATGATGGATCAGGGTTTTCGTCCGGTCGACCACATACAGATATGAGCCATCCTGGTAACTATGCTTACCCAAAATACTGGCAATGATGTTTTGCTTTTCCAGATAAATCGTCCCGGCAACATACCCCAGATACTCGCCCTGGGCGGAGAAAATGGGGTTTGAAATACTGATGAGGTAGTTCCCGGCCAGTGATATATAGGGATCAGTGACGATAGGGCGTTGGGCCTGCAATGGCTGTAACGAATTTTCAGACGAAAGTTGCGCCCCTTTGACTTCCAAAGTTTCCGGAGAGACCGCAACAATCACCCCTTGAGCGTTCACAATGTACACGGAGTTGAATGTTTGGGTTTGCCGGCGCAATCGATCGGCTTCAGACATCAGCACAGCATCATCACGCATGGCCTGGCTCAGGATGCCGGCGCTGTATTCCAACTGCTCTTGCGCGGCTTCAATAAAAATATCCGTAGTCTCTGCCATCTTCGCCGCATACACCTGATTTGCATTCAGCGTTTTTTCCAGCAGCAGATCACGTTGCACTTTATAGATGGAATATAAGGCGTTGCTCAGGGTGATCAGCACACTGGCGACGGTCAGCAGCAAAATCAGTTTACGCAGATCAACTTTCGGGTTCAGCAGTGAAGCCATTGAAATCCCTGTCATTCGTTCAAAAGTAAGTTATCAATGAAGTCGGCCAATCTAAAGCAGCGCAGAATGATATGCAAGCCGTGTATTATCAGTTTGAAATACTGCTCACTAATCTAATCACTTCACTCACATCCAATATTATCTCTGCAACTCAGTCTGAAAACAGGCCGGACCGCGCACGAACCTCTACAGCTCAAACGACAACGCTGGGCCAAACACCCCATCCAGTATCAGTCCATGCTGCCATCACATATAAATTTGACACTAATATCACGCATTAATGCCAGTTCCCCCCGCTTCGGCGACCAGTCATTTGTACATTTTTCAAGCGACAACTACTGATATAGAGGTAGGAAATAAAATACACAAGAAAAGAGGTAGGGAGATCATGAAATCATCTATATCACCCTACCCAATAACTGGAAAGTCACCTGGGTTCTCACCGACACCCAGGAAAATATCTGGGGCGTCAAAGTCTACGAGCGCAACCCGTCTGAGCAATACCTCTGGAGTGCGGCTTATACTGCTTCCCCCAATATCCAGGAGTGATGAAAAAACCGTGTCACACATGTGGCACGGCTTTCTGACTTCATCAACGAAATCAAACAGGGCGAGCAGGTTTCATGATTAGCTCGTTGACCATGCCAACTTAATTCCTAAACCTGCAAACATCATCCCTACAATTCGATCAAGCCACACACTGAACGTTTTACTTCGCCGCATACGGTGAGATAGTTTATCTGCCGCCAAGACATAAGCGGATTCAACCACTATTGCAACAGCAATGACGATTAAGCCTAAATAGAAGAGCTGAAGAGAAACAGGGCCCGCCCCATCACGAACAAACTGTGGCAGAAATGCCATAAAAAATATCGCAACTTTAGGGTTTAAAATATCAACAAGCACGCCTTGCTTAAATGCTTCAAATACATTTTCTGTTGACGAACTTGGCTCATAATTCAAATCGAATCCCGGCGACTTCAACGATTGATACGCAAGATATAATAGGTAGGCTGCGCCGATATATTTGACGATACTAAAAGCTAATGCTGACGAAACGAGAATCGCGGATAAACCAACCGAGGCCGCAAACACATGAAATAAGGCACCAGTGCAGACGCCAGCAGCAGATGCTAACCCCACCTTTTTTCCGCTACGAATTGTCTTGGTTAGAATAAATAAAAGATCGGGGCCGGGCGCAATATTGAGCGCAAATGCAGTGGTAAGAAATAACAGCCAAAAATTTAAGTCCGACATATTTTTATTCCTGAAAAAACCGTATCCCTAAGCTACATCGAAACCAATCCATGCACAACACCCACACAGGGCAAAATGAACTATGATGCATAATTCATCCGAGTCCATTCTAAAATCGTCTCAAAATAAATGAGCATTTCCCTTTCTCTGCATACACTGATGGAATGCATCCATGCTCGAACGCCGGAGGTATCTCATGAGCAATCAATCTTTGACCACCGAGTTACCCTGCGAACAACTTCCCTGTGGGGAGAGCATCAGTCAGTTGATCTTCCCCAAAGATAAAGATATCGGTGGGTTTATGGTCCGGCGTGCCTTGCCCAGCGTCCATCTCAAGAAAGTCGGCCCTTGGGTATTCTTCGATCACATGGGGCCGGCACAATTCGATACCGAGCACAGCTTAAACGTCAGACCGCACATTGGGATTGCCACAGTGACATACCTGTTCGAAGGCGAAATATTGCACCGGGACTCGCTGGGTACCGAACAAACCATTCAGCCCGGCGATATCAATTTGATGGTTGCCGGAAAGGGCATTGTGCATTCCGAGCATGAGCGGCCGGAAATGACCCGTCACCCCAGAACCGTGCATGCCCTGCAGCTCTGGCTCGCACTACCGGAGGCAATGGAAGATATCAAACCGGCCTTCTATCACTATCCGAATACCACGATACCGCTCCTGCTCCTGGATGGCGTCACGATACGAGTGATGATGGGAGAAGCTTTTGGAGTGCAGTCGCCGGTGAAATGTTTCTACGACACCCTGTATCTGGAAGCCGATATTCCGGCCGGACATACTTTCCCGCTCCCGGTCGCTGAAGAAAAAGCGCTCTATGTCGTTCAGGGGAATATCACCGTCGGGAACGAAGCAATCCCGGAGCATGCATTTGCCGTATTGCCGGGCGCCTCCCAATGTCCGGTTCAGGCCGTCACCGACGCCCGGGTTGCGCTGGTCGGCGGCGCCGCGATTTCCCGTCGCTTCATCGAATGGAATTTTGTCTCCAGCCAGAAAGATAAAATAGAACAGGCCAAGCGGGACTGGCAGGCCCGTCGATACCCGGTTGTCCCCGGCGACGAAGAAGAATTCATTCCGCTTCCCGGTTAAGCGATGCCCCCATCAAGACGAACTTGCCGAGAGGGTTATACACCCTCTCCGCTGATGATTTAAGTTAGATTGAAGGCTTAGCTTGTTAGCCTGAAAACTCAGCCCGCAACATCCCTACTTGGTGCTGACTGTAGACCTTGATCCCGTGAGCTTCCAGCAGGGCTGTCGTGACACCTTTCCCGGGAATCTTGCGGCCATTGAATTTGCCATCATAAATGGTGTTTCGACCGCAGGAAGGGCTGGATTCGGTTAACACGGCATAGCGAATGCCCTTCTGGCGGCATGTATCTAGCGCCAATTGAGCCCCGGCCATAAATGCCTGAGTGACTTCGGTGCCATCGTCCGCCATCACCTTGGCTTTCCCCAACATCACATCTTCGCCGACACCATGCAGAATTTCCGCTGGCGCTCGCGGGGTCGGCAGTCCGGCAGAGACCTCCGGACAGAACGAGACAATGTGCTGGGTGCGAAGCAACCACGCAAAGTCATCTCCCTCAGCCTTTAAGTCACTGCCGTTATAACGAACCTTACTCCCCAACAAGCAGGCGCTGACTAATATTTTTTCCACCCTTCCCACTTACTTCTCCAGTCTCGATCCGTTTTAGATAAATGTTCCATTCACCATGATTAGAATCTCGCGCGGATCTTCTCAACAAAGCGCTCCACTTGGTCGGTTGATGCTTTTTCACTTTGATACAGGGACAACATCTGAAACCGGCTCTGTTTGGCACACGCGCCAAGCAAAGCAATTTTCAGGACCCGCTTCACCGGCTGCCACAAGACAAAGCGATCAACCCACCACGGCGAGCCTAAGGTGGTGATCACTTTCACTTCCCGCAAATTCTCCAGCGCCGGGGTGATTGCTCCCAGATCAGACGCATGGTGATAGGCATGTCCCGGCGCCCAGACCCGGTCGAACCACCCCTTCAAAATGGCCGGGAAACCGAACCACCAGGTCGGGAAGATCAGGACTAAGGATTCAGCACTTTTCAGCTGATTGATTTCCTCCGCAAGCCGCTGCGCATCGAACTGCTCTTGATAGTAGCTTTGCCGTTCCTGAGGGGTTAACACCGGATCAAAAGCTTCCTGATAAAGGTCCTTCACCGTGACCGCGTAACCTTTATCGCTCAGATGTGCGATGGTTTGCTCCGAAAGATAACGACACAGACTTTTTTCCAGCGGGTGTGCCCGCACAACCAAACATTTCACCATCATTTCCTTTTCGATGATTGACGCCAAGATTCACGGCGTCACTATCCATAACGTCACTATCAATAACAATACGATTCATGACACGACTATTCATCATACAGCTATTCTTAACCCGGCTATCGGTGGCGATCTATCGATGACGACAAAGCCTTGCCAGATGGTAGACACTGGCGTATTCACCATTTTTGAAGGCATAGTCTTTGGATTCACCTTCAACCACGAATCCAAATTTTTCATACAACGCCATCGCCGGATGATTGTCCGTAAACACCGTGATTTCAATCCGCCGGACATTGAGCCAGTTGTCGGTCAGTTCCAGCATCGCGGCCAGCAAGGCGCTGCCAACGCCCTTGCCCTGATAGTCATCCCGTACACCGACCCCAAAGGTCCCTGCATGTCTGCGCCGGGGGTTTTGAAACAATTCGAACCCGAGGTTGCCCACCACCCAGCCCTCATACTCCGCCACAAAACTGTAAATATTGTCCGGGATGTTCTCCATCCGGGACGTCCAGCGTGATTGTGATGGATATGGCAACATCAAAGTTCCCGAATACGCCTCTGTCCCGGCGTAAATTTCTTGAATCGCCTGAGCATCTTTCGGCTCACTATGACGCACAGTGATCTCAGCCATGACTTCCCTTTACGTAAACGTCCTTCAT
Organism: Photobacterium sp. MCCC 1A19761; assembly: GCF_037389125.1. NCBI lineage: Bacteria > Pseudomonadati > Pseudomonadota > Gammaproteobacteria > Vibrionales > Vibrionaceae > Photobacterium > Photobacterium sp. MCCC 1A19761. The sequence continues at coordinate 127,911 of NZ_JAZGTF010000013.1, read as the reverse complement.
TCTTCTTTGACACAGTCGCGTATGCGACGGCTCCATTGCTGCATCGCCAAAACGGCTACATGGCAACGGCTTCGATCTTATTGCCATCCAGATCGCGAACATAGGCCGCGTAATAGGTCGCTCCATATGCCGGACGCAAGCCCGGCTCACCTTCGCATTGCGCCCCCTGTGCGAGAGCAACGCGATAAAACGCATCAACAGCAGCTTGATCCGGCGCCTGAAAAGCAACATGAGCGCCATTCCCGGCCGATGCCTGATGGTCACAGGGACTCCCGACCCAAAACTCAAACTGCTCGCCATAGGCGGCTGCGACATTGTCGATCAAATGCGTCCGTTTGATCGATAAGGCACCCAGTACCGCGTCATAAAACTGAACTGCCGCACGAACATCGACGGTCCCGATTGATACATGATGAATCATCATCAACACTCCTTAAATCACGACTCTCAACAAGATCATTAACCGAAAACCACGCCGGCTTGTTTGTCACTAAATAACCACCCTCAGCATGAGCTGCGCTGTTTTACTGAGGCTGAGGCAGCGGTTTGCGCCGCCCGGACACATAAAGCGTCACAATCGTCGCTGCAGTCAGCAGGCCGCTGCCCATCAGCAGCACATCCACCGAGTAATACTCCACGACGATCGCTGACAACGCACGCGAGAGTGGAATCGCCCCGACGACCGAGAGCATCACCATCGACAAAGTCATGCCCAGAATATGTCGTTCCGTCGTCGTTTGAAGATGGGTGATCACCGTGACCCGGATACAGGCATCGGCAAAGCCGATCATCGCGACCACCATCAGGATCAGGTATTTTTGATAGAACAGCGACAGGGCAAACAACGACGCGGCAATGAGCAACTGGAAAAAGCAGACTTTGCTGACGATCTGCCATGTCAGTTTCATCCGGGCAATCAGTACATAGCCGAGGATCGCACCCACAGCCTGGACCGAGAACATCTGGCCGTAATTCGCCACCTCTGCAGCAAACCGCTCAACCACGATCAGCGGATACGCCACACTGGAAGGCCCCACAGCAAACACGCAGACCAGAAACAGCAGCAAAATGATGTTACGTACTTCATCATTCGCCCATACCGTTTTCACACTCTCGACAAATCCCGTTACCAGGACCGTTTGTTGATTGGCGATCGGCAGCTTTTGGATCAACCCAATGGCCAGCAATTGCATGAGCGCAGCCGCCACAATCGGGTAGAGGTACTGGGCCTGATGGCCGAGACCGGCAGTTTCCAAAAAGGCAATCGAGCCCGCCGCAGCCACCGGCGCAATGATCTGACAGAGCTGAATGGTGCTCATGATGAGGCTGTTCGCGGCACTGAGATGCTCTTTTTCAACGATGGAAGGCACAATACATTCCGTTGCCGGCGCAATCGCAGCACTGAACAAACTAAAGCCCAGAGCAAACAAGCACAGAACGTAAATATTGACCCAGTCATTGGCCAACAACACGGCAAAGCATGAAAACAAGACCACCAGCGCCATTCTCGCCCCGATCAATAGACGCTTTGCTCCCAGCTTATCGGCTAGCCGTCCACCGTAAATAATGGCCAATCCGCGCGGAAAACTCTCGATGGCCATGACCACGGCCACCGCACTCTTACCGCCGCCGGCAACACTCAACGCCATCCAGGGCATCATGATTAACATGAAGAAATCGGCAAAAGACGTCAGGGTGGTGGCACAGACATGCCTGCCAAATGCAGGATACGATTGAAGCAAACGAAAAGACATCGGGCTCTCTTTATACGGTTGGGATCACCAGCACTTAATACTGATGAATCAACAATATACAGAAACAACCTCAGAGAATGATCGCGTTTTTGTGCCATGGATAAAGAGTGTTAAGTCGCCCGAAATTATGATTGAAAACAGCGTAAATCATGATTTTCAAATTGACACATGCTCGGCATAAATCCCGCATTTAATCGATAAAGTTATCAATGAAAAGCACTGCCGGGTTAATCTCGGACTAATAAGGGTTTATGCCACCAAATACACATTCATCACAGCGCTAACGGGGCATCCGCGAAACAAACCATGGTTCCGCTCAGGGCATCTCCCTTCAGCGTGCATAACACCATGCCGGGTGTCGTTCCTTTCGCGGCAGCCACCTGCTCGCCATACTGGTCCCACACGCCGCTTCTGCCGCAAGCGCTCCAGCCGCCGGTTTCACAGCAGTGATTCGCTAACAGGACCGGAAACTGATGTTTGCGGGCAATGGAGGACAGGATCTGTGCGTCCGCGGCGTAACCGGCTTCAGAAATCAGTGCGCTGGCAAGGTACAGGTCGGCGCCGTTGGCTGCTGCATCTGCGGCATGTGCCGGGTTTGAAAAATCAGCGCAAATTGCCAGGGCAAGCGTATAGCCCTTGTGGACGATCGTGATATTTCGCTTTCCGGCAGCACAGAAGGTTTCTTCGCCTTGATGCAAATACTGTTTGGCGTAGTTCTGAACTGCGCCACAGGGCGAGCAAATGATCGCGCCGATATAAGGCCGCGACCCTTGGCGTTGTTCTTGAGGATAGCCATGATAATGCGCTTGATGATCACCGTGTGCAGCTAGCGGTCCGCCGGCGATCACCACAACCTGATGACGCATCGCAGCCTCAGATAAGTACTGAATGACCTCAGGGCGCGAATCTAGCGTCAATTCTCCGGCCAGGGACAGTTCATACCCGGTCAGCGACAACTCCGGAAACACCACCACATCCGCACCATGACGGGCAGAAACGGCGATAGCATCCAGATGCATATCCAGATTGGCTGAAACATCGCCTTTAGAAACCGGGGCCTGAACCAGGCTCACCGTCATGCTCTCGTCTCTCACGCTGTCTCCTTCGCGTTTGCTCATGCTCTTATGAATGGCTCTTATGAATGGCCTGATAAACCCTCAGAAAACAAAGCAGCCAGCGTTGCCTCCTCGACAGAACCGCTGGCCTCATTCCGGTTTAATCGTTGATCTTCGCAGTCAGCACATGATCTTCCCAGACGCCGGCAATGTTTAAATACCGCCGGGCATAGCCTTCGCGTTCAAAACCGAGTTTTTCCAGCACACGCCCGCTACGCTCGTTCCGCGGTATATAGTTGGCCATAATGCGGTTCAGGCCGACCTCCGTCAGCATGTAGTCGATCGTCGCGGACAGAACTTCCGTCATCACCCCCTGACCTTCATACTTTTTACTGATGGAGTAACCGAGAAAACACGCCTGAAATGGCATCGGCACCACACCGGTAAAGTTGCAGACGGCGATCACTTCCTGTCGGTCCGGCGTCAGTGCTACAAACCGGTATTCTTTGCCGCTTTCAAAATCTTCCGTCGCTTTCTGCAGCACATTGCGCCAGTTCTCCAGCGTCAGATAATCCTCGCCCCGGATTGGCTCCCACGGCGCTAAATGTGCTTGGTTTTCGACGTAATAGTCCAGCAAAAGGGAGGCGTCCTGCACCGGCAGGATCTCAATGATGGTTCGCTTGGTTTGAATCATGTCACTTCTTTACCATGTGATCTCGCCACGGCCTCCGCCGCTAGTGGCTATACCAACCCGTATCGCGAGTCAATTAAATGCATAAGCGCGCGATAGTAACATAAGTTTACAATTGATAAACAATGCCTGAAATGCGGCGCCCCATTTTCAGTTCATCCAACAGCCTTGCCCGAAGCCAAACCAAAGCGTCAACCGTCTTTGGTCTCTAGCGACGCCCCCAGATCACGGCTGATCGGTCAGATAAACATGCCAGTTTTGATCCAACTGCTGATAGTTCTCGATACAGAACTCTTTGCGCTCGGCGAGGTAATCATTCTCGACTTCATCTAACAATTTGGCGTATTGCTTCGGATCACTGCCGTAGACCAGACACAGGGTGGAAAAGTAGCGCTGCAAATCGAAGCTATGCTCATCAATATACTCACCGAAATCATAAAAATCGGTCCGGTCGTTCGACTCGTACGCAAACATATTAGCCGCGCTGATAGCGGCATCATCGCCACCGTCGACATAGCGGATCATCATCAAGGTTGCGAAGTTATCAACCGCGTCCTCTTCCTTGCCTAGCACCGGAATATTCTGATCGGCGACATATGCATGACCAGCTTCATGCAGCAAGGTATGCAATAGCGTATCCATCGCGCTCAATGTCGGCTGATTGCCCGATGTTTGCTGATCATCATTGTCCCGGAAGTACCGGATGGCTTCTAAGACGAAACCGTATGGGATGAACACCGTATGCACCTCGGGATCATACATCGGCCCATCCTCACCGCCGTATTTGACGGTCAGTGTCTGATCAAAAACAAAGTACGACTTTGACAGTGCCACCAGGGTGTCATTCACCTCGCTTTGCTCAATCAGCTGCCTAACCTGTGTTTCATCTTTTCCTTTCGGCGTCTGGTATGCCACAACAATGGACGGTTGCGCTGCAAGCGCGTTCCCACAGAGCAAACCCGCGAGGATCATCGACCCAAAGACCTTCATTTTTATTCCCTTGAAACATAAAAACGGCAGCATGCCACTCGAAGTCCATCCTGACAATAATGTGGTTCCAAAAGAAGACACAAGGGTGATCCCCACGCTCATTCCGTGTGATTTTCGTTCCTGAGAAGCACGCCTTACCACCTGACACTATAGTCATAGAAATCAATCGTCATAAAAATCAACAGCCATAGCAATCACATTCAGAGACGACACCATGAAAGCGTTGTTCCCGATTCTGCTGCTCACTCAGCTCCTGAGTATTCCGGTCCAGGCAGCGCCGCAACTGCAATATACCGAAAGTGTTCTCTCCCCCGGCGAAGGTCGGCTGGTCACCGTTGATGATTACTGGCTGCTTGCCTTCAGCCATACCTATCTCATCCGCTTATCGCCCCAAACGGTCCGTACCGGGCAGCAACTGACCATTGAAGTCCAGCGGGATGCACAGTGGCAACAAGAACCCTTTCAGGTCGAGGCGATCAGCATTCATCAGGATTTGTGCCGCCTGCATGCCCGCCATCCCAGTCAGGACGGCTACTTCCCGGGGGATACCATCTATCTCCAACCCTGCCGGATGAAATAGCTTCCCGCTTACTTCCTGTACAAATAGCTTCCGATAAAACTTGCTTCCGAAAAAATAAAAACGCCCCGGCACAGTGCCGGGGCGTTGTTTATTCGCCATCTCGAGATATGACTTCAGACCAGACCGGTCGACAGATGCACCACAATCACAGTAAACGCCGCCAATAATGGAATGGCCATCGTGACTACCGCAATATCCCCATAGCTCTGGCGATGCGTCAGTTTGCACACCGCCAGCAAGGTGATCACCGCGCCACAATGCGGCAGGGTATCGAGCCCACCGGCAGCCAGCAGAACCACCCGGTGCAAGACTTCCGGGTTGATGCCCGTGCTGAGAAAATCATTGCCCAGCAGTGCCAGCACCATCCCGGTCCCGCCGGACGAGGAGCCGATGATCCCGGCCAGACTCGTCGAGGTGATCGCCACTTTGAACAGGTCCGGAATATCAATCGCTGCAATCCCGGCTTTCACCACCACAAAAGCAGACAGCGCCGTGATCACCGCACCATAGCCCACTTCTGAGGCGGTATTGAAAATCGGTAGCAGCGAGCCGACCGAGCCGTCGAACACATGCTGATTCGGATCAAACAGGTAACGACGAAACGCCACCAGCATAAAGGCAATCGCAGTGCCCAGCGCCAGAATGACCGCCCAGGTGCCGTTAATGGTTGCCTCAACAGCCTGATAATTCGCCACCACATCCGGCATTTTGAAATAAACGTTGGTCAGCAGGAAGTTAATCACAAACACCAGCAGGATTGGCGTCAGCGCCATCAGGACGCTTGGGGCCGGTGTATCTGCCGATTCATGCTGATTCTGATCTTTATCCTCACCGTAGCCTTCACCTGCGGCCATCGCTTTTTGGGCGCGATATTTAATCCACAAAATCCCCAGTGACAGCATCATGACCGCTGCCAGCAACCCAAGGAGCGGCGCGGCATAAATGGTGGTGCCGAACGGGATAGTCGGCATGGTATTGAGATACTGCGGTGTACCCGGCAACGCCGTCATAGTAAAGGTAAAGGCACCCAAAGTGATGGCCGCCGGCAGCAGGCGTTTCGGGATCCCCGCTGCGCGGAACGTCTCCGCCCCAATCGGATACATGGCAAAGACCACCACAAACAGCGATACCCCGCCGTAAGTCAGCAAAGCTGTCGCCAGCACCACCGACAAAATGGCATGCCGGGGTCCCAGGTTGCGGATAATAAAGGCCGACAACGTGCGGGCGGCCCCCGACGCGCCCATCAGCTTGCCGAAAATCGCCCCGGCAATGAACACCGGGAAGTACAGTTTGATGTAGTTCGCGGCGGCCGGCATGAACACGTTCGACAACGCATACAGAAAGGGAAAGTCACTGGTCAGCAATGCAGCGGCCATCGCCAGGATCGGCGCCAGCACCAGTACGGAGACCCCACGATAGGCAAAATACATCAGGCCAATGAGGGTCAGGAGTATAACGGCAACATCCATATTCAGTTTCTCCGATTGAAGCGATCAATGTAACAGGTTGTTAACATGCTAGACCGCATCGCGGCGAATGAAAACACCGCTCTTTGCCGCGATCTACGGCACCCCGACAAAATGAGACCCGGCTCATATTCCGGTGGCTTAAATGAAGGATTCATGACGGAACAATGACCAACCAAACACTTTATTTTCAATAACTTAAATAAGAACACCCATCCTCGAATGGCAAATATGAAAAAGACAATTTCATCAGTGATATTCAACCAACCCGGCAGGCTTCATACACTTTCGGACATCAACACACGACCAAGGAAAATGTCATGCCAGTCACCCAACTTACCGCAGAGGAAGCGGCAGCCTGGATCCAGGACGGCCAATCCCTGATGCTGGGCGGTTTTATCGGCTCGGTTGTCCCGGAATCGGTGATCCGCGCCCTCGGCCAGCGCTTTGCGCGCGAATCCGGCCCACAGGATCTGACGCTGATTTTTGCCGCCGGGCAGGGAGACGGCACAGGCCGCGCAGCCAACCACCTGGCGCAACCCGGCATGGTCAAACGGGTAATCGGCGGGCACTGGGGTCTGGTTCCGGCCCTGCAACACATGGCGCTGGCCAATGAAATCGAGGCGTATAACCTGCCGCAAGGCGTGATCTCCCATCTGTTGCGGGATACGGCAGCCGGTAAACCGGGCACCCTGACCACCACCGGTCTGGGGACCTTCGTCGACCCGCGCCTGGAAGGCGGCAAAATCAATGCAATGACCCGGGAAGATCTGGTTCAGGTCCTTGAGCTGGACGGTGAAGAATACCTGCTCTATCGCCGACTGCCGGTGGATGTGGCCATATTACGGGGAACGACCGCCGATACAGACGGCAACATCACCATGGAAGAAGAGTGTCTGGTCGTCGAAAGTCTCGCTGCGGCTCAGGCGGCACGAAATCAGAGCGGCAAGATCATCGTCCAGGTCAAGCGGGTCGTTCCCGCCGGAAGCCTGTCGCCCCACGAGATTAAAATTCCCGGGATCTTTGTCGATGCGGTGGTAATCTGCAACGATCTCTCCGAACACATGCAAACGTTCGCGACGCCATTCAACCCGGATTTTGTCACCAGCCGCCCCGCTTCGACTCCCCTGCCCCGGCAGAACCCAGCCCGGTCCCAGCTGGATGCCAAGACTCTGATCGCCCGACGAGCGGTGCTGGAGCTGACCCCGGGCGCGGTGCTGAATCTGGGCATCGGCGTCCCGGAGTATATCGCGACCGTTGCCGGACAAACCGGGATTCTGGACAGCCTGACGCTGACGGTGGAGCCCGGGGCTATCGGCGGCTTGCCGGCCAGCGGGCTGGATTTCGGCGCCAGTTGCCACCCCGAAGCCATTATTACGCAGGATCAGATGTTTGACTTTTACGACGGCGGCGGCATTGATCAGGCTTTTCTCGGCCTGGCACAGTGCGGCCGCAGCGGTGATATCAATGTCTCCCGCTTCGGAACCCGACTGCCCGGCTGCGGCGGTTTTATCAATATCAGCCAGCATGCCAAGTCGCTGTATTTCTGCGGCACGTTTACCGCCGACGGATTGGACATTGCGGTGAAAGACGGTCAAATCGAGATTTTCCGGGAAGGCCGCCTGCAAAAATTTGTCCGCCGGGCCGAGCAAATTACCTTTTCCGCCGCCCGCGCCGTCGCTACCGGGCAACCCGTCCGATACATCACCGAGCGGGCTGTGTTTCGTCTGGATGCCCAAGGATTGGTGCTGGAAGAAATCGCGCCCGGCATAGATTTGGAACGGGACATTCTGGCCCAAATGGCATTTCATCCCTTGATTGACCCGGATCTCAAACTCATGCCTGCATGCCTCTTCGCCCCGGTGTTCGCACCTTCGGACAGTCATGACTGACAGCGGAGTGTGAGGCCAGTTGCAAGAACCCGGCGAATCGGTTGGTGGATCCTCTCCTGACGGGCATCATTGCTCAGGAGACAGGTTCAGGAACAAGGCGACAAGGAATTGTTATGTCACTGCCACCCGCCGGGATCCATCCCCGCCAACAGCAACTCGATAAAATCGTATTTTTCTGCTCGGTGCTCCAGCATGGCTCCTTTCGGGAAGCCGCTGAGGCCTGGGGAATTTCTGCCGCAGCCGCCAGCCGCTGGGTGAAGGAGCTGGAAACCCTGATGGCCGTGGAGCTGATCAAACGCAGTACCCGCCAACTGGTGCCGACCGATGCCGGGGAAGTGCTCTATCGGCGATTCTCGTCATTATTACCGGAAATCGACACCATTTGCGCCGAAGTGGAAAGCATGGCCGACGAACAGCGCGGGGTGATCAGCATCTCCTCGACCCCCTTGTTTGCCGCCTACTTCCTGCGTGAGATCATCACTGAATACATGGAAATGCATCCTCAGGTGAACTTCCGGCTGTTCATTGAAGCGGGTGAAGTTGATCCGCTCCATGTCGATTTCATTATTCGCGCCAAAGCCACCAACCGGGAAACCGAAGAAAAGGACAGCCTGCTGATCCGCCGCCTGCTGCTGAGCGAGCCCCTGTTCGCCTGCGCTGCGCCCAGTTATCTGGCCCGGTGCGGCATTCCGACCGAGCCAGAAGCCCTGCGCGAGCACCGCTGCCTCTATGCCAGTTCGTTAGTCGGCGGCAATCGCTGGTACTTCTGTCTCGACGGGGTCAACCGGGCGGTCACCATCAGCGATGCCCTGGAGTGTGACAACAGCGAAATCTTGCGAGATATGGCGATTCGGGGGGCTGGTGTGGCCTACCTGCCGCACTCCGTGGTGCGCGAAGCGCTGGCCGATGGTCGACTCAAAGTGCTGCTCACCGACTTTGTCGCCAGCCAGTTCGACATCAACCTCTACTTCCGCCCCCGCCACCCGATGCCGGCCCGTTGCCAAGCGTTCAAGGATTATCTGTTGCGACGGACCGAAGACATTGTTCGCCAGCGAAAAAATGGAAGCTGAAAACAATAAAAATCTGGCCCCCAAAACACAAAAGCCGCTGTCCCGCAGCGGCTTTTACATGATACAGGGGTTGATGATACAGCGGTTGACGATATACCCGTCGACCGGTTATTTATCGGCGCGGCGCCGGGGAAGCATACCTTGCAGATAAGGCTTATGGGTCACTTTGGTCATCAATACCACAGCTCCGACATGCAGGGTCACGGCGATCATGGTCAGATTGGCTAGAAACTCATGGATTTCTTCCATCAGATCTTTGTTACCGAACACTTTCTCTTCCATCGACCAGCCCGATAACGCCGTCAAAATGATCAGAGACCACATCACCCAGATCATCACAGCGCCCGCCGGGTTATGGCCGACATGATCATCGCGTTTTTCTCTGAACACTTCCCGGATATGCGCGATGGCCTTCGGCACCGAAGGCTTGAACGCACTCAACCGGGCATGAGAAGCTGTCATCATGCCCCATACCAGACGAACTCCAATCGCCACCAGGATCAGGTAACCCGCCCATTCATGCAGCTCGCTGCCTTCTTCCAACAAGAAAAAGTTACTCAAGAACAACACTGCGACCGTCCAATGGGTCAACCGCACGACCTTATCCCACACATATACGCTAGCCATAACTTTCCTCTATGATAATTCTGCTGATTGAGTACAAGGACTTTCAACGCAAGCGCGACACGAACCCGTGCAACCGGCGTACGGCTTCTCACGTTGAATCGCACAAAATCGCTTCCCTGTTATGTAGTCCATGCGCAGCGAGCCCCCAAGCAAAACCGGCCTGCTGAAGCTCCCTGCTTTTCCCGCTATCACACCGCTCGGCCTGACAGGGGTCATCAGTAAAATCATAGGCGCCGGAGCTTAAGGAATACTTAAGAAATACAACCGGCAACGGAAAATCTAACCCTCAGTGCCAGCAGCTTCGATGGGCCAACAAAAAAGCCTCCCGGTCGGGAGGCTGTTCATCTCAGCAAGTCGGGTTGTCAGACTTAAGCTTGAACTTGATATTCAAACGCCGGTACGGTGACTTCAACACGGCGGTTTTGCTGGCGGCCTTCAGGCGTTTCATTTGAGGCAACTGGGTTGTTTTCACCTTCGCCACGCGCCTCGATGCGTGTTGCCTTAATTCCTTTATTGATCAGCGCTTCGGCAACCGAACCGGCACGTTTTTCAGAAATTTTCTGATTGTACGATGCCGCACCAGAAGCATCCGTGTAACCGACGACTTCCACTTTGGCTTGCGGGTACTCATTCAAAAACGCCACCAGCTCATCGAGCTTTGACGCACTTTCCGGCGTCAGCTCGGTACTGTTCAGGGCAAAGCTGCCAGTGCCCAGGGTTTGTGTTTGATAGGTTTTGGTGACGATTACAGGCTCAACGACAGCTTCCTTTTCAACCGGCGCGGCAGGTACAACCGGTGCAGGCTCTTCCTGAACAACCGGCTCAACTTCTGCGACTGGAGCTTCTGCGACAGGGGCTTCATAGGCCACTGGCTCTTCGTAAACCACAGGCTCAGTCTTGACCACCGACTTACTGTTGCCACCGAACGTATAAGCCAGACCCAGCGTCGCAGAGTGGCCAGTCGCACGGACCAGATCGTTGCTGGCGTCGGAAATGTTCTGGTATTCAGCACGCAACGTCACATTCTGGCTCATGCTGTATTCAACGCCGGCTGCGCCCAGGTAAGAAAAATCATCCTGGCTGCCGTACTTGACATATGCAGCGCCCAATTTACCGTATAGCGCCAGATCGTTCGTCAGAGGCAGGCTCAGCTTCGGTGCCAGGGTGATCGCTTCCACATGATCGTTAAACGTGGTGCTCTTGTAATTACCCAGATAGTCGTAACCCGCTTCAACAGACAAGTTTTCTGACAGGTTGTAGCCGGCAAACACACCATATGTTGTGTCGTCTTTATCGCATTGGGTACCGGCCTGGCACGCGTCTTCCAGCCAGGTCTTACCGGCTTTACCACCGACGTAAATTTCTGCGTGTGCTGTTGATGCCATCAGTAAAGTGGCTGAAATTACCGCTGCTAATTTTGTCATTCTTCTTAGTCCTGTTTTGTGATAATTGAGCTATCTCTTATTTTTATCCATACTTTCAACGGCTTTCTTCCGCTGAATGAAACTGTCCGTGAGCAGGTGCAAGATAACCATGATCTCACCCTGATTTGTCAGACGAATGACAATGAAACGTCATTTTATTGCAAAACCTCTCAAAAATTCTCAGAGTAAAGAACTGATTCCAATATGAATTTAATCAGGTCACCTAGATGGCGCGGGGGGATCAGACCGTGAAATACGGCGCAACAGGAAGTTTTTCTGGTACATCAATCAAGAAACGCCGCAACAGCGGCGTTTATTCGGATGAGTCGACGAGGACGGAATCTCGATGATGATTCGGGTCAATCACCTATTCGGGAGCAGCGATTACTGATTTCCGATATCTTTCCCCTGGTTATACACTTTAAACGATTCGCGCAGGACCTGCTCAAAGCCATCCGAGGCCAGCAACGTCGTAAATGACGATGGGTTGGCCAGATTGTCATTCCAGAATTGAATGGCTGTCGGAACCACCGCGATCCCCGGCACTTTATTCCCGGAAAAATCGATAATCGTTGATACACTCTGGATCAATGGGTTATTAACCAACGCAATCCGCGCCAGCTCGACGAACAGCTCTGTACCCAAATCCCCCTGCTCGGGTTCGTAGGTATTGCCGTCCAGATCTTTCACCCACACTTTGACGTTGAAACTGCCCAGTTGCTGCTCCAGCTTGATCACCTGGGCAATCGCTTTGGCCATATCGGATGTGGCTGCCACCACATTCACAGAGTTCTGATCATCCAGCTTAGAGACCAGTACATTAGCTGACTGGCCCAGGGTATAGGCCAAAGTCCGTTGGAACTGATAAACCGGGCTGGATAGACCGACGATGCTATTTGACATAATAAAACGTCCCTTTAATTCGAATAAATAAGATTAAGAGCTGTCATCCACGACGCCTCTACGCACCCTTCTATTTCCAGCAAAACACGCGGAGCTGAAAAAAGTAACAAGACGTTCACAACAACTCAGGCATAGGAAATGTAGCAAAGTGGCCCGAAAGAGAAATTACACCTTATTACGCCAACAACATCGCGCCAACACTGAAAAATTGTCCACATTATTTTCTTCGCCCAAAGTTATACCGACCCGAAAACCAAGGGCTGGCAGAAGATCTTCACAGAAACAGGGGATAAGTGTGTTCACAACGAGACGCGCACCCAAGCCGATGCCGCTTTTGTCATCATCCTAAAGCCCTCAACGACATCAGAGCCTGGAATTGATTACCACTTCAGGTCGGGCACACCGTTCGCGGCAACCAAAAAAGGGCATGACCAACGGTCATGCCCTTCTGGTGTTTACTTCAGCTTTGGCGATTGCTCCCGGCGAACTAACGTCCGAGTTTCTGAGCCGATTGACCACCAATGCCGAAATGAATTTTCGGCATTTCATTGATCAAGACCCGCACGCTCTGCTCAGGCGCATCTAACGATTCCATAATGGCCGTAGTGACATTGCGGATCAGCTTCTCTTTTTGCTCATCCGTGCGCCCTTCCATCATATTGACCTGTACTATTGGCATTCTGTTAATCCTTATCAACGCTTGTGAAATTAGACGAACTTACCGGAAATCGAACCCAATCCCTGATAATGCACACAGAATGCATCCCCTTTGTTTACTTGTACCGCCGCGGTAATCGCCCCAATCATAATAAATGAGCCCGCCGGCAGCTCTTCGCCACGTTCACCTAGCATATTGGCCAGCATTGCCACCGACGCAGCCGGATGTCCCAGGACCGCCGCACCAGCGCCCACTTCGACAACTTCACCGTTCACTTCCATCACCACCCCCAGCGTTTTGAGATCCAGCTCTGCTGGATCTGCCATCCGGCCACCGGTGACAAACCGTGAAGAGGAAGAGTTATCGGCAATGACGCTTTTCAGATCGAATTTGAAATCCTGGTAGCGGGAGTCAATCACCTCCACCGCAGGCATGACGAAATCCGTCGCCCGCAGCACATCGCCAATATGGACTCCCGGCCCTTTCAGCGGCGCTTTGGTGACAAAGGCCAGCTCGGCTTCAATTTTGGGATGGATGAGCTGATCATGCTGGATCTCCCCGCCTTCCGGAACGGCAAAGTAGTCCGCCAGAAATCCGTAACAAGGATGTTCAACGCCCATCTGGGACATCTTCGCCCAGGAGGTCAGCCCCATTTTCATGCCGACAATCTTATGGCCCCGTTGTTCTTTGCGGCGACGGATTTCCCACTGGATATCAAATGCATCGTCGTAAGTCATCTCCGGAAAATCATTGGTGATCTTGGTCACCTCGTATGCGCCCAATTCGGCATTTTCCAGATGGTTTGCCAGTTCACTGATTTGTTGCTGTGTTAGATTTCCCATCAGATCAATCCTTTTTCTTTCGCCAGGGTTAATGCCAAATCCTCAATCATGTCTTCCTGTCCGCCGACCGTACCGCGACGGCCCAGCTCAACCAGCAGGTCACGGGCAGCGATGCCGTACTTGGCCTCTGCACGCTTGGCGAACAACAAAAACGAGCTGTAAACGCCGGCATAGCCCAACGTCAGCGCATCACGATCGACCCGAATCGGCTGCTCCATCATCGGTACCACCCGATCTTCGGCCACATCCATGATCTTGTAGAGATCGACACCGTGAACGGCATGCATCCGCTCCAGTACAGCCACAAAGACTTCCAGCGGTGTATTACCCGCGCCCGCACCTAACCCCGCAACGGAACCATCGATTCGCACGGCACCGGCTTCAACGGCAGCAAGAGAGTTGGCAATCGCCATCCCCATATTGTGGTGGCCATGAAAACCGATTTCGGTCCCCGGATTCAGCTCTGCGCGCAACAAACCAATTTTCTGGCTGACTTCCTCCGGCAACATGTAACCCGCCGAGTCGGTGCAATAGATACAGTTCGCACCATACGATTCCATCAGTTTCGCCTGCTCCAGAATTTTCTCCGGCGAGGCCATATGCGCCATCATCAGGAATCCCACGGTATCCATCCCCAGCTTGGCGGCCAGACCAATATGCTGCTCACTGACATCGGCTTCTGTACAGTGGGTCGCCACACGAATCGTGCTCACGCCCAAATCCTTCGCCATCCGCAAGTGATCCACTGTGCCAATGCCCGGCAACAGCAGTGCCGATACTTTGGCATGTTTCATTTTCGGCACGACCGCATCGAGGTAGGCTTCATCCGAATGCGCCGGAAAACCATAATTCACCGACGCGCCTCCCAGCCCGTCACCATGCGTGACTTCAATCAGCGGCACTCCGGCGTCATCCAGCCCGGTCGCAATATCAACCATCTGTTCAAGCGAGATCTGATGGCGTTTGGCGTGCATCCCGTCACGCAGACTCATGTCGTGGAGAACGACTTTCTTCCCTTCCAAATTCATTCTTGATTCCTCAACTTAAGCGCGATTCGGTAACGAAATAGCATCGTTGTACGCTTCTTCGGCAAACATCTCCGCCGTCCGCAAACCAGCCGCGGTCATAATGTCCAGATTGCCGGAATACTTCGGCAGATAGTCGCCCAAGCCTTCCACTTCCAGGAACACGGAGACACGGTTGCCGTCAAACACCGGGCCATTCACCAGACGATAGCCCGGCACATATTTCTGTACTTCTTTCACCATCTGGTGAACAGATGCCGTAATTGCTTCCTGATCGGGCGTTTCTTTGGTCAGGCAGTGAACAGTGTCACGCATCATCAGCGGCGGCTCGGCCGGGTTAATGATGATGATGGCCTTGCCGGTCTCGGCGCCGCCGACCTTCTCCACCGCATTGGCCGTAGTTCGGGTAAACTCATCAATGTTCTTGCGGGTGCCGGGTCCGACTGAGCGGGAAGATACGGTGGCGATGATCTCGCCATATTCCACTGCCTGAACCTGAGACACGGCTGCGACCATCGGGATCGTCGCCTGCCCGCCGCAGGTCACCATGTTGACGTTCATTTCCAGCTCTTTCGCGTGCTGGACCAGATTCACCGGCGGAATGCAGTACGGTCCAATCGCTGCGGGGGTTAAGTCGACCATGATCACGCCCAGTTCATTCAATTTACGGCTATTTTCCGCATGAACGTAGGCAGACGTTGCATCAAAGGCGATGCGGATATCATCGTCAATCACATGCGGGAGCAGCCCATCCACACCTTCAGCCGTGGTTTTGATCCCCATCTCCTGCGCACGTTTGAGCCCATCCGATTCCGGGTCAATCCCGACCATCCAGACCGGCTCAACCCATTCAGAGCGCAGCATCTTCATTAACAAGTCGGTCCCGATATTGCCCGGTCCGATAATCGCTGCTTTCAGCTTTTTGCTCATTGTTGATCACCTTCTACACAAAACGGACCGATGCCGAACCAATACCACCGATGCTGACACTCATGAAATCGCCGGCTTGCACAGGCTCCAGCGGCACCAGAGAACCGGACAAAATCACTTCGCCGGCTTTGAGCGGGATCCCGAACGTCCCCAGCGTATTGGCCAGCCATGCCACACAATTGACCGGACTCCCCAGCGCCGCAGCACCAGCCCCGGTTGAAATCACTGCACCGTTTTTCTCGACCACCATGCCGCAGGTCATCAGGTCAACTTTGCGCGGGTCAACGGCCTTATCGCCCAGAATAAACAGGCCACAGGAGGCGTTATCTGCGATGGTGTCCTGAATTTTGATTTGCCAGTTTTCGATCCGCGAATCCACCACCTCAAAGCACGGGATCACGCAATCGGTCGCAGCCAGTACATCGGCATTCGTCACGCCGGGACCCATCAGATCTTTTTTCAGGATGAAGGCTATTTCACCTTCGGCTTTCGGCTGGATCAGTTGCTCGCTGATCGGCATTTCCTGACCCTGGCTATAGGCCATCTTGTCCGTCAAATAGCCGAAGTCAGGCTGGTACACATTCAACATGTTCTGGACGGCCTTGGAGGTCACACCGATTTTCTTGCCGATGACGGTTTCCCCCGCCTCGACACGGCGATCCATCATTCTCAGGGAAATGTGATAGGCCTCTTCAATCGTGATCCCGTCAAAACGCTCGGTCAGCGGACGCAACGTGTGGCGTTGGGTTAACGCTTCATATAACTCGTCGCCACACTGAATAATTTGTTCCTGATTCATCATTGTTTCGCTCTTCCTTTAGTCACAGCACACCCGCGACAAAACGTTTTATCGCAGGGCGTGCTGAAAAACGCTGAATTTCATCCCCATCCCGTAGCCACACCATCATGGCACCTACGGAATAAGTGAGTGCTCACAGCTTGATGCAGACATTTTTCAGTTCGGTATAAAATTCCAGCCCATGCACCCCGCCTTCCCGCCCGATACCGGACTCTTTGGCCCCGCCGAAAGCGGTACGCAGGTCGCGCAGGAACCAGCTGTTAACCCAGGCAATGCCCACCTCCAATGACTCTGCAACGCGGCAGGCACGGGACGTGTTCTCGGTCCACACCGTCGCTGACAGGCCATATTTGGTGTTGTTCGCCAGTGCGATCACTTCTTCTTCGGTATCAAACGGACGGATATGGCAGCACGGGCCGAAAATCTCCTCAGTGACCACACGGGCATCGTCAGCCAGCCCGGTCCAGATAGTCGGCTCGACCCAGGCACCCTCGTTGAGTTCCGGTCCCATCTCCGGTACACCACCGCCGATCACCACATTGGCCCCCTCTTCAACCGCCAGGCTGTAGTAAGAGAGCACTTTTTCTTTGTGCTCTTGACTGACCAAAGGTCCGAAATCGACCCCGGCATCTTCCGGACGCCCCAGCTTCAATTGTTCGACGCCTGCTTTCAGGCGCTGGACAAATTCATTGAAAATTGGGCGTTCGACATAGACCCGCTCGGTTCCCAGACAAACCTGACCACAGTTCACAAAGGCCGAACGCATGGTGCCTTCAATGGCTTTGTCGAGATCGCAATCGGCAAAGACGATGCCCGGGTTCTTGCCACCGCATTCAAGTGAGATATTGCGCAAACCCACCGAAGCGGCTCGCATAATCACCTCACCGGTGCGGGTTTCACCGGTAAAGGTGATGGCATCGATATCCGGATGGGTGGTCAGAAATGCCCCCGCAGAGTCCGGCCCGAAGCCATGGACCACGTTGTACACGCCTGCCGGTACACCACATTCGTTCATGACTTCACCCAGCAAGGTTGCCGTGGCCGGTGTTTCTTCCGATGGCTTGACCACCACGGTATTGCCGCAAGCGAGCGCCGGACCGACTTTCCAGGTCATGAGCAGCAGCGGGAGGTTCCAGGGACAAATGACGGCGATCACCCCTTTGGGTTGACGATGGCCATAATTCAGTGCCCCTTTTCCATCCGGGGTATCGAGCTTGAACGCTTCGGTCGGATGGTTGGCCAGCGTTTCCGAGAAAGCTTTGAAATTGGCCGCGCCACGAGGAATATCAATATGTGAGGCAATCGAGCGGGGTTTGCCGGTATCTTTACACTCCGCATCCAGAAACTCGTCAAAACGCTCATTAATCCGGGCGGCAACTCGGTCTAACAATTTGATCCGCTCTGCCTGTGACATCTTGCCCCACGGCCCCTTCATCGCGGCCTTGGCCGCCGCTACAGCTGCAGCCACTTCCGGTTCACCGGCTTCATGCACCAGACCGATCAGACTGTTATCCACGGGATTGCGGTTTTCAAACTGTTTACCGCTCGCCGTGGTGACAAATTCACCGTTAATAAAGTTCTTAAACTCTTTCATTTCGTTCTCTCTGTTTAAGGGCATGGGCCGCCATACCCTATTCAGCAGGCATGACTCTCCCTGTGCTGACTCAGGCCAGCACTGAAAATCAGTCAATCATTGAATCAGGTGAGTGCGGTCAGGAACCGTTCGTTCAGCTGACGATCGTGGTAGAAAATCGCCTTGCCCAGTTGCTCGGTCGTCCAGGTGACCGGCTCGTGATCCGGGTAGTGGTAATCACCGCCGCAGAACACTTCAGTGCGGTTCCCGGAAGGATCGAAGAAATAGATGGTTTTGCCGTGCGTCAGACCATGACGGGTCGGCCCGATATCCAGTGAAGTATTGGTCATGGAGATCAGATCCGCAGCGCGCAACACCTCTTCCCAGGTTTCGAGGAAGAAAGAAGCATGGTGGAATTTGCCCTTGTCCGGACATTCAATA
Organism: Photobacterium sp. MCCC 1A19761; assembly: GCF_037389125.1. Lineage (NCBI taxonomy): Bacteria > Pseudomonadati > Pseudomonadota > Gammaproteobacteria > Vibrionales > Vibrionaceae > Photobacterium > Photobacterium sp. MCCC 1A19761. The sequence goes on along the minus strand of NZ_JAZGTF010000013.1, from coordinate 109,191 downwards.
AACGCCACATCATGAGCCTTCATGCTGGCAGTAATAAAAGCGCCGGCTTTATTACCTTCCGGATCCACCACCTGCTCTGCCAAGTCAAACCCTAATACCTCTTGAAACAGCGCACAGGTTCCTTCGATATTCGGGCCATACAGCAGGCAATGATCAAACCGCTTCACTTTCATGCCTTTCAGATCCTGAGGCCATGCTTCCGGATTCACCTGAGACACGCCCCACTTACCGGTGTTTTCTTTCTCGGCATACAGCTCAAACAAATGCCCGGTTGGAGCTTCAAAGCGAACCCGGCGCCCACAGCCATTCAGCTCGCCGACCGGGATCTCTTCCACCGGGCAGCCGTATGCCACCAGCTCTTGTTGCAACTGATCCAACACTGCGTCACTCATCACCTTAAAGCCCATGAAGTCCATGCCCGGGGCGTCAGCTTCGCGCAGCACCACGGAGAATTTATCGACTTCAGTCCAGCCTTTCAGATACACCCGGCCCTGGCTGTCCGTTTCAACCTCAATCAGACCCAGCAGATCGCGGTAGTGATTCAATGCTTCATTCATGTCTAATACACGGAGCTGGACATGCCCCGGGCGAATAACACCTTTTTTCATCGTACTATCCTTGTTATTTGCTGATTTCACGTTATTGAATCGGTTTAAAATGATCCGACTCGATGACCATATCGCTGCGCGGCAACACCCGGCATGACAGGGCAAATCCTTGTTGCGCTTCAGCTTCCGTGACGTGCAAACGACTCATGCGCTTGCTTTCAAATTCACCGGCCAGAATCCGGATTTTGCACATCCCGCATCCACCGCTCCGACACCCGACGTGAATGCACCGGGCACCTTTCAACTCCATGCCCGCCAGAAGCGTGTCATCCGGGCGGCAGCTGTATTGCTGGTTTCGGTTCACCACAGAAATGCGGTATGTCGTCACGTCAGAGTCCGATGCCTCTGTTGCCATGGGTGCCTCCCCGGTTAAATGCGTTTGAACAGCGCCGAACGTGTTTGCTCATTCGCACCATCGGCGGCCGTGACAAAACGTTCCATATGGATATCGCGCTCGAACAACCGGCCCTGAATAAGTGCCGTCACGGCGGCATCAATCATGGGCGGCGGACCACACAAGTAAGCCTTATAGCCATTGAATTTATTGTCGAAATAGTCCTGCGCCGCTTCATGCACAAAACCCTGAAAGCCCTGCCAGTCATCACTGTCTTCAGGCTCATTCAAAGCCGGGATATAGGAGAAATTGGCATGTTGCTGTGCCAGCTCCTCAAACAATTCCCGGTGATAGAGTTCAGAGACATTGCGTGCGCCCTGAAACAGGTAAATCTGGCGTGGGTCGCCGGCCTCCAGCAAGTCGAGGATCATCGACTGCGGGCTTGACAGCCCCGAGCCACCGGCGATAAAGATGACATCTCTGGCATCCGACTTCCGGGTAAAGAACTGGCCGTAAGGTCCGGAGACCTTCAGGGTATCCCCGACTGCCAGTTGCTCATGGATGTAGGTGGTCGCCGCCCCACCGGGCACCAGACGGACATGCAGCTCCAGCGCACGATGCTCCGACGGCTTGCTCGCAATCGAGAACGCGCGGGTCCCTTCAACCCCGGGAATATGCAGGTTGACGTACTGACCGGCCTGAAAGGCAATGTCATCATCCAACTGCAGGATCAGCCCCTTAATGGTCGGCGACAGGTCGCAAATGTCGGTGACCACGCCTTGATAATCCTGAACAGGATGGCCGAGGAAATCCGGGTCGACATCCACATCCGCTTCAATGGTGAGATCCGACTCCGGGATGGCGCAGCAGGCCAGGACCACGCCTTCGTCTCGCTCAATATCCATCAGCGCGAACGAAGACGCCTCTCCGACATCGACATCTCCTTCGGTGACCATGATCTTGCACGTACCGCAGGTGCCGTGGCCGCAGGCAAAAGGCAACCAGACCCCCTGCCGCTGGGCGGCATCCAGAATCGTCTGCCCCTCTTCAACTTCAATGACATCACCCGTTGGCTCAACCGTCACTTCATATGTCATCCTGACCTCCTTAAACACCCGCGCCCTGATAGCCATTCAGGCCCGGTGTGTGAAAGCGCAACACCGATTTATGGCCGATCCCCTGAGCCGCTAATCCAACCTGCGGCTGGGGAATGAAATCGGCTTCATCCAGTTTCCATTGGACGCTCTCCCAGTCGATATCCTTAAACTCCGGATGCAGGCCAAATGCCTCCGGCATCACTTCGGTGAGTAAGGTCTGAAACGGCATCTCGGGCGACACCGGATACGCAAAGGGCGCACAAAACATCAGGTGGTGATCCCAACCGACGTAAACGATCTGATTGCCATGAAAGTTTTCAAACTTATCGAGTTTTTCGCCTTTATAGTCCGGCGAGATTGCTTTAACGGGCATGGTTATTCCTCACATCTGGGGGCAATGGCCGATGCCACTGCCCGCCTGTTTGTCATCCGTTTCAACTCAGGCTTTGCCTTTCCATTGATTCCAACGCTGCTCATCCGGTGAGCCTTTCATATCCAGATTGTCCGCCCCAAGATTTATCTTGTAGAACTCACCCAGAACGTCCGTCAGGTCGGGGCCACCGCAGTTGCCTTGGAAGATCTGATGGACGGGGAGCCAGGACTGCACATACTTTTCAGGCTCGTCATCGAAAATGTCTTTACAGCCATCGGAGCAGAAGTGGTAACGCTCCCCTTCATACTGGCTGCTGCGGTAAACCGTTTGGGTTGGGTTGTCCATATCGGTAAACAACATTGGGATCTGACAAGTGGTGCACAACTGCGGCAACGCTTTGGTGTAGAAACGCTCGCCTTTGGCTTCCATCTCTTTCGCCAGCTCCCAGCGAGGACGGTAGTACTTATCAAAGGTTTCCGGGTATTTTTCAGACAGCCAGTCCAGCTCTTCGTCGGTCGGGATCCAGGTATGGAAACCGGTCGCCTGACCATGGGTGTAGAAGGTCCACCAGGTCTGGTGGGACAGGTGCTCTTTCTCTTTTTCGATCACATCGGCGTATTTCGGCATCCGGATCCCGTAGCGCGCCAGATCTTTAAACAGTGCGCCGCCCGCTTCCTCGAAATAGACTCCCCACGCCTCTTTCCACGACATCACCTTATTCGGCAACATGTAGTCCATCATCATCGACACGACGCTCAGTAAGCGCGCACCGCGCCAGAACCACTTGTCGATCCATTTCTGGACGATCGGCACATTGTCTTCATGCTGTTCCAGCAGGAATTTGATGATTTCCAGACCCAGGGTCATATGGCGGGCTTCATCCGACTGGGCTGAAAAGCCGAAGGTCACGGTCGCCATATCGCCGTTGTGCGCCGCTCCGGACATGAAGGGAACGAACAGCAGATTGGTCAGGACATATTCAAATGAGAATCCGATGGCGATCATGAACTCGAAGGGGCCAGCCGCGCGGGCGTCATTGAAAAATGACTTCGGCACGGAGAGATACCACACCCGATCGTGCATGTGGCTGAAGTCCTGAAAGCCGTCAAAGAACTTATTGAAGTGACTCATGGCATGGATCTGAGTCTGGACATGACGCAGTTCATCGAGCGACTGCATCTGGCAGGCAATCCGCGCCCCTACGCCGCCAAACTGACGGCCGGTGTGTGCAAATCCCTGATAGGCTTGATACTCAAGCGGCGTCACGGCCGAGAGAAACAGCTTAATCGCGTTCACATATCGCGGATCCGACACATTGAGGTGGCCATTGTTCTGGGCAAACGCATCAAAGATGGCGTAGAGTTTCTTTTCTTTCTCCGCCTGATATTTCCAATAGGCATCCATGGTTAAGCGGAACGGGTCTTCCCACTTGGACCAGTCGGTGATTTTGATCCCTTCGAACTCTTCGTAGGGAAACGCCGCTTTGCGATCCTGGTAAGAATATTCCCAGTCGAGATCACGGGTCAGCAGGCGGTACTTATCTTTAATATTGAGCTTTTTCGCAGCCATAATGAGATACCTTTTTACTCGTTCCAGTGTAAAGAGAGTTCATCGTCGTCTTCTTCGACGTTGCCACCCAGGGTGATCAGGTTGAGATGCAACTCCTGCACATCCCAAGCGCGGCCCATCTTCTCTTCAACCGATTCCCGGCGAACCACCAGCCGACCGTTGTTTTCCACACGGATCATGGCCGGCATGTGTATCACGGTGACATCCGGGTTATCTTCTTCAATGGCTTCAACGATATAGCGAGATTCATCATTATCTTGCAGTGCGAGATAAACCTTGGACATTCCTTATCCCCTTACTTCAACAGCCCAGCTTTCGCGAGACGCTTATCCAGAACCGCCACGGCTTTATCGATCGCCTCGGCATCATCCAGCATATCTTTCGCCACCGGCGCTAATGCAGCGATTGCCTTTGCTTTCCACTGGGAAATCCAGGCTTCCAGCAAGGACAGATTCTGCGCAGATTCCTCTGCGGCGGTTTTGAGCACCGCGTCGGCCCAGCGGCTATTGTCCGCATGCCAGCCACGCATAAACTCTGTCAGCATGCCGATATCCTGCGCGCCATGCGCCACCAGCCACTGATCAAACTGATTAAACACCAGGTCGTACACCAGACAATCCATCACGATGTCCTGAGCCACGAACACTTCAAACCAATCTTTTGTCACCGTGGTTTCTTCGCACAACGCCCGCATTCCTTGCCAGGCGGGATCGTCCATCCAGTAGGATTTCGCCTCAGTTAACGCCTCACTGCTGTTGTGATCCAAAAGCAGGGCGATGCGAGACAAATACTGGGCAATGCCAAGCCGATCCATGCCGTTAAACAGCAAGGCTTGGGTCAGGACGGTGCCGTAGCCGAGAGAAGTGCCATACAAGTTGTTCAGGTTCGCGGTATGTTCAAGATGGCGAACCGGCACCAGAAAACGAATCACTTTGGCTTTGATATCGTCGCTGAGTTGCTCCGCGAGATTGCGCTTTTCAAAAAATGCGTAATTGCTTTCTGCCGCTTCCTGCATCTTGGAACGCTGCTGAACATAAGTGCCGTAGTAATACTGACGGGGGTCCCGAAACGCATACCAGTCTTCCATCACAATTGCGGTACGACGCGGGTCGTTTAATTCCATGTCCGGCTGCCAAAGCGGGCGATAATGGAAATACTTTTCCGATTGAATATCGTAACTGGCCTCCTGATATCGGGTCGCCGGCTTATCACCGAAGCGACGTTCAGTATGCGCGTAAGTATTTCGGACCGGATCGAGTGTTGCGGTTTTAATTTCAATACTCATCAAACAATTCCCAGCTGATTCATAATTGCTGTTCCGACACATGGCTATGATTTTTCGACATCAGCGTATTTTCACCGTAACGCCACTTATCCATTTCAGCGTCGACGGCGGCCATCTGTTCGTCGGTCATATGTGTCACTTGGTTTACCTGACAAAACTGCTCAAAGGCTGCTTTGGGCATGATCAGTTCAACGAACAGGCCTGGCTCACCAATCGCGAAGTCGAATTCAACAAATCGAGCATCGTCAGGGCTTCGGACTCTCACATACTTGGTGAGCTGCTCAAATCCCGTACGATGTTGATCGTCCTCCCTTGCCTTCAACGCCTCCATGTTGCCTCCCTGTTTGTTTTTCTGATTCAGGCTAATCCCCTAATGCACGGGTATCTCCCCTATCGCAGCGGGTATACCCCTTAGTGCAACGGGTATGCCACATCAGGTTTTGAACACACCCGAAAATAGGAGAGACAGGCATAAAGCACTGTTTATGAACAAAAATAAAATTCAATCATGAGCAAATCTGAGAAGGGAAAACGAGCAGGAGATGGAGTTTTGTGTAAATAAAAAGTTAATTAAGTTGATCGAATGATAAATATGAGTGACAGGAATGGATCATTTGATTAAGGTAATAATGCGTTTGAACATTAGCTGCGATTCGCACCCACTCACCTATTTTAATGAAAAGTGATTCATGGATTTCACTTGCGAAGCAATCATGTCACCCGTTTGATTTCGGGATTCAAGGAAAGGCAATGTTATGATGGATATTCGTACTTCCCCGCAACTTCCAGAACCTCACGACCTGATATCACAAATTAAATTTTCCAGTGAAGACGGAAAAGTCTGGTTTAATGAACAACGTATGTTACTCATCCATTCAACTGCGCTGGGGTTACTCAGAAAAGAGTTAATCGAAACCTTAGGTGTAAAAAGAGCCGCCGGATTCCTGATGCGTTTTGGCTATTACTCTGGATTAAGAGATGCCGATATGCTGCATAAAATTCGTCCTGACTTTACCACGGAAGATGCCTTCCTGGCCGGGCCGCAACTGCATACCATCAAAGGCATGGCCAAAGTCGTACCGACAAACCTGAGCTTTGATTTGGAAACCGGCCATTTCCACGGCGAGTTTGACTGGCACGACTCTTATGAAGCCGAGGTGCATCTTCATGAATACGGCCAATCCGACATTCCGATTTGCTGGACGCTGCTCGGCTACGCCAGTGGTTTTTCGAGCTATTACATGGGCCGAAAAATCATTTACCAGGAGACACAATGTACCGGATGTGGCAGCGAACATTGCCACATCGTCGGAAAACCGGCAGAAGAATGGGAAAACCAGACCGAGCTCGAACAAGCCCTCCAACCCGACTCGATCATCGAAGAGCTTCTGGCGCTGCAGCAACAAGTGACAAGCCTCAAAGAGATTTATCACAACCCTGAATATGACGACTTATTGCTCAACTCCGTTGGCAACTCCGAGGCGTTTAAGTCGGTCTGTCATCTCATCGCCAAAGCCTCAAAAACCAAAGTCTCAGTCTTGCTACAAGGTGAAACCGGCGTCGGCAAAGAAGTGGTCGCCAGAGGGCTGCACCTGAGCAGCGATCGCAAAGATCAGCCTTTTATTGCGGTCAACTGCGCCTGTATTCCGCCCGATCTGATTGAAGCGGAGCTGTTCGGAGTCGAAAAAGGGGCTTATACCGGTGCCACGCACTCGCGCGAAGGTAAATTTGAACGCGCCAATCAGGGGACAATCTTCCTCGATGAAGTGATTGAGCTCTCGCCCCGTGCCCAGGCGAGTTTATTGCGCGTTTTACAAGAAGGTGAACTGGAGCGGGTCGGCGACAATCAACTGCGCACCATTGATGTCCGTGTCGTGGCCGCAACAAATGAGGATTTAAAATCCGCCGTCGAAAAAGGGCGATTTCGGGCCGACCTCTATTACCGGCTAAATGTTTATCCGGTCCAAATTCCGCCCCTCCGTGAGCGGCGCGAGGATATTCCGCTGCTGATCGAGCACTTTCTGGAAAAATACCACACCCTGTACCATAAACGGACCCTCGGGGTGACCGATAAAGCGCTGCAAGCCCTGATGCACTACAAGTGGCCGGGAAATATCCGCGAGCTGGAAAACATGATCGAACGGGGGATCATTTTGACGGAAAATAACCAGAGTATCGATTTGGAGAGTTTTTTCCCGTCACTGGCCGAGCTGACCCATCCACTGAATATCATCAACGCCAAAGGTCAGCTTGAACCCAAAGAACCCGCCACGATTGACGACCACTGGATAGACAAGCAGCTGGACGATAACTTCAGCATTGATGTGTTAGAGCGCCAGCTCATTCAACATGCGATGAACAAAGCCGATGGCAATGTCTCCCAGGCAGCCCGTCTATTAGGACTCACCCGACCGGCCCTGGCGTACCGGCTCAAGAAGATAGAGCTGGATTAATACCAATTCGTCACCACGGGAATCGAACCAAGAAACCGCTGATTTACAGCGGTTTTCCATCCTGGCGACCGTGGCCTGGCGATAGATATTCACAGCATCAGGGGATAAGTCTGTTCACAACAAGACGCGCGCTGACCAGACGGCCGGCGCACGGTAAAGGGAGGTGTTTGTTTTATAACTTAGTGATTGAATACGTGTTGCGATCGTCGAACAGTGTGATGCGATAGCTTCCGGCACCTTGGGTGATCGTGATATCCGCCCCGCTCGCTTCCAGCTGGCCATCAGCGTCGTCATCCCCGTAATTCTGACGCCAGTCACCGAACACATCGAACTTGAACCGGGCATCAGCCTCGGCGCCAAATGTCGTATCGACCTGCCAGGTGTGATCCGCAATGAGCACCATGTCTGTCGTGCTCCAGCCGTTATTGGTTCCCCGAATCATTAAGCTCGGCAGGTTGGCAGCAAAACCGCAGTCACTACTGCACGGCTCACTCGTGATCACAATCTTCTTGTCGGCATCAACCGAAACAACGCCGGTACGGACAGAGATCAGATTTCCTTCCCGGATCCAGCCTTTGCTGCCAGTGTTTTCCAAAGCCTGACGATCGGCCAGCATCGGTAGCGGTTCACCGTTCAGAGTGACCGCCACCTTCTCGGTTGCTGCAACCAGTGTGCGCACTTCGTTATTGCGCTCACTGCTTGCACCTGCATAGCTCCCCTGCGCGGCATGAATGAGAATTTCAACGCCACTGCTGACAGGATTCTGGCTCAGCCAGGTTTCACGCACCTGATAATGCGGTCTCGACTGGGCATCATAGGTCTCAACTGTGCTGCCATCATCTTCATACAGCGTGAAGCTGCTCGCGGACTCCGACGGGAAGACCTTGACGATCAATTCATTGCGCGTGCTGCCATCCTGCCGATGACCAAACACATCTTTGGTTTGTTCATCAACGTACATCATCGGAATAATGGCCCCCGCCCGTGCGTATGCCGGGACGCGATTGCGATTTTCCGCCTCAATCCACTGGTTCACCTGCGGTAGCGTTACGCCACTCACACTCTGGTATTGTTCACCGGTGTGGTAGTTGTACCAGGTCCCCGCTGGCAGGTAGACATCCCGGCTTTCCGCAAACTGTGTGGTCAGTCCGGCGACCAGAATATCCCGACCAATCATCTTCTGATCGGCCATGCCTTTCAGATTAAGATCGTCCTGATAATAGAAAGGCATCGGCGTGATCACCGGCTCACCATATTGATAAGCGCGATGAGCCAGCGAGTAATAGTAAGGGATCAGCTCATAACGCTGACGCAGGTTACTGAGGTTCCCGGTAGTATTGCCGATGAGTGCCGGCGACGTTTCCGTCACAATACAGTCATTCCCCGTCGCACCCGGCATCCCGCAGTTATTGCCGTGCGGACGCAACGGAATATCCAACCAGGCCGCATTGGCGAACCACAGGCTGTACATTTCATCTTCGCTATATCCGGCTCCCGGCGCAATGGCAGTGTCACGGTTGCCTTTATCATCCCCCTTGCGCCAGAAACCACCGACATCAGAGCTGTAGTAGTCGATCCCGGCGAACGACATCTGCATCGCTGCGTTGTGATGCAGGTTCATGTGATCCAGGCGACCACCGATATCACCGGACCACAAACCGGCGCCGTAGCGCTGTGAGCCGATGGTCCCGGCCCGGGCAATCGAATACGGCCGCTGCGGGTTCTGACCGTGATTTCGGACATAACCGTCATAAATCGACTTGCTCCACAGCAGGTTATGGACATTGTTGTACTGGGCATGATCGCCGGCCTGATAGCACGAGTAAGCGCGATAGTCTTCCGGCTCGCCCAAATCGGTCCAGTGACCGAGGATCCCCAAATCAACGATATTCGGTTTACGGACATGATCATGCCACCAGGCAGCACCGGTCGTATTTGACCAGTCGATCATCCCGCTCACCCCGAACCAGTTATTAAACTCGGTAAAGTTGTTCGAGCCACAGTCCTTGGCGAAACCGTTCTGTGCCGCCATGCCGTTGTAATTTTCGCCGTGATAATTGCCCTGCTTCGAGACATAAGACTCTTCAATCGTGATCAGCCCAATCCCATCCTGTTTCAGGCTGGCGACTTTGGCTGCCGGGTTCGGGAAGGCTTGCTCATCAAAGCGCAAATCCCCCATCGGGTTGGCTTCACTATTGTTCTGCCAGGCGTGCTTAAAGCCAAACCAGGCCACATCGAGCAAGGCACCGTCAATCGGGAAATGGTGCTGACGCAGCGTCTGGATGGTCTCATCCAACTCACCCCAGTTATCAAACGAAAACTCAGAAATCCACAATCCCAGGGCTTTTTTCGGCGGTACCGGCGGCCGGCCGACCAGCTCCATGAAATCACGGCGCAGATCCGGCAAGTCAGGACCACTCATGTAATACAGGTTGGTCTCTGGCGCAGTCTTGTTGCGAATCTCCCACCAGGGCTTCGACAGATCAAAACTGTTTTTGAGCTTGGAATCGAGCATCAGGGCATAGTTCATTTGCTCACCGACCGCATAGAGCACCGGAAACTGCAAGCGCGGTGTGGTCGCGCCGGCATAGGCGCCGTCAGTATAAGTAATACTGCTGAACGTATTGCCGCGATCATCCGGGGTCCCGAAGCCCCCGGTTCCCAGCCACTCGCCGTTCACCTGAGCACCTCGGTTAGGGTCAATCGGCGCGAACGTCTGACCCAAGCCATACACCGAATGGATCCCTAAATTTTGTACCGACGCGCCGTGCCAGGTTTGATCATAAATTGCCGGGCAGATTGTGGCACTTTGCTGATTGTTGTGTTGTAACTCGACCACACTGAGGCAGCCATTCTCCCGATCGATACGGACACTCAGCGCCTGGGTCCGAAATCCGTCCGCATTGGGTTCGTACAAAGCGGGACCGGTATAGTCTGTTTTAAAGACCATTTCGGTATGGGGGATCGTCGTGTTCCCTTGTGTATTTTGGTGATGACGGAAAGAGATGTGGATCAGATCATCATCCAGCACCTCCACCACCGTACTGGAGGGACCGTAATTCACGATATAAGGTGCAGGGACATCGGCGTAGCAACTCCCGGAGCCCAGGAGAATACAAACTGCGATTAGCTTTTTCTTCATTGGCTTCATCCATTGATATGAACAATTACTCATTTAAAATTGCGCGTATTTTGTGTGCAATTAGTTCAGTATCAATCCTCCCCGGCCCTACGCCCCCCGAGGAAATTTAAAACCTTTTGTTAAATTTGTGCTCCAGTTGGTGTTTTGTGTAGATTAAACACCTGCGGATGGAAGCTGGGCTCCTTTGCCAAAGAGTCCCGTATCCAAAAGAGCCACAGGGTGAACTACAGATTCAACGCCTTGGAAATCGATAAACCAAGGGGATGCGGTAGAGCGTAAAGTTAAACCGGGCTTTAACGTAACTCCTGCTCCGCTAACCGCAACTTAAACCCTTCGTGCGTGGCGACAAATCCCAGCTTCTCGTAAAACCGCAACGCATCCAAACGCTGCTTGTCTGAGGTGAGCTGAACCAACTGGCAGCCTTTCTCTTGCGCCTGACCAATCGCATACTGAAACATCTGCTCACCCAGGCCCTGACCACGGTAATCGGCGAGGATCCGAACGCCTTCAATCAGGCACCGCCAGGAACCGATGTGGGTAAGATATGGAATGAAAGTCAACTGCAACATCCCCACCACCCGGTCTTGGGTCTCTGCGACCATCAATTGGTTATTGGGATCCGCCTGAATGGCCTCGAACGCCTGAAGATACTTGGCATTTAACGGCAAAGTTCCGTCTTCACGTTGTGAACCAAGTGCATCATCCTGCAGCATCAATACTAAAGTTTCGAGATCATCTTTCGTTGCTGCTCTGAATTGAATATCCAAATCATCTTCCTTCATCATGTGGTCGTTTCACCACGAACCCTTTTTCAATCCCCGCCTGAAAACCCACTTTTTCATACAAACGGTGCGCGGCGACTCGATTTTCTCCAGACAGGAGCATCACTTTATAGCAGCCCTGCTCCCAAGCCAGTGCCAGCGCCTTCTCGAGCACTTTCTGGCTCAGACCGCGACGGCGATAATCCTGCCCGGTGATCACATGTTCGATCACACCAAACGGCCTGCCAGCATTGGTCACGGTGGGGATAACCCCAAGCTGGCAGGTGGATGCCAGTTGCCCGTCGACTTCAGCGACCACCAACTGAATAGAAGGATTGGCCTGAATTTCATCCCAGTTCGATGCCAGCACCTGTTCGCTGACCACGGGATCGTGCCCCCGCAGCTCTCGGTAAAGCGCCAGCACACCACGCAAATCTTCCTTCCGGGACACTCGAATCACTTCCATGTTCACCTTGCTCCTGAATTAACAATTTTCTCTGCAAAGCACGGCATCAGCACCTGCTGCTGCCCATGTCGCCCCATCCCGCCGCCAATCACACTCGGCAGCGCAGGCATTACCCATTGAGCAAACAAACGGCGCGATTTTGAAATAAATCATCCGCTTCCAGGATCGACACGCTGCCCGGATTCACCTTAAATGCAATATAGTCCATGCTTTCAATATCAATCAGTTGAAATGCCGCAATCACGAAGGTCGCCGCAAAACCATGCGTCACAATTAACGCATCACCCGGCTGGTGCATGATCTCTTGAACACACGCTACAATTCGCGTCGCAACTTCCCGGCGGGACTCCGCACCGTCACAGATCCGGTGATCCAGCCGCTCCCCTGTGGAACTCACCGGCTGCATGAGTTCATCATGCGCGGCTTGATCCATCCCTTCGTGACGGCCAAACGACATCTCCCGCAACCTGGCATCATACAGCACATCCAGTGCCAACCCGGCAACCAACGCCTCCGTTGTCTGTACTGCGCGCTTGAGATCGGAGGAATAAACTTGCAGCTTTTCAAGCTCAAAACCATGCGCTTTGATTTTCTCGCCTAAACGAGCGGCCTGAGCGCGCCCGTGCTCCGTCAGTTCCGAATCAAACCAGCCGCCAACCTGACCATTCACAGAATGAGTCGCTTGCGTGTGCGTCACTAAACAAATTCTTTTCATCGCTTCCTTCTCCTGAGTTTGCGGGATTGCATGCCGTGATTACCGACGACAATTCCGTCTGGATCTCATCCAGAGCCCCGGGTAATGTAATGACATCAGGATGAAAATGCTTCGTATTTTTGAGTCCCCCCTTTCTGAACCGAATTTATATACCGAGACTGGGACAGTCATCACCACCCAGCCCGGGTTCATGACACCTGCGGCCCGAGCCTGAACCTTGCTCTGAGAAATAAATGAAATAATCAGTTGCATATTCTCATACAATACGTAGGATAGCTTTCTAGACGTCCAAACGTCCTTTAGCGTCCACATGGAGGATATGATGCAAAAGAATAAGAAAGTCAGTCAGTGGTTACTCGGTGCAGCATTGGTGCTGGGATTAACCGGCTGCGGCCAACAAGAAGAAGCAGTATTAAAAGTCGGCGCAACCGTCGGCCCGCATGCCCAGGTGGTGGAAGCTGTTGCCCGGGAAGCCGAAAAACAAGGATTAAAAGTGGAAGTGATCGAGTTTTCGGATTACATCACGCCTAATGCGGCACTTGCAGACGGCAGCCTGGATCTCAACAGTTACCAGCATCTGCCCTTTTTACAAACATACAATGCCAACAACGGCAGCCATTTAGTTTCTATGGGTGAGTCGATTCTGATGCGGATGGGGATCTATTCCAAAACCTTCAATAGCCTCGCCGAATTGCCGGATCATGCGCGCATTGCCATTCCGAACGATCCGACGAACGGCGGACGCGGCCTGCTGCTGTTGGCCGATGCCAATCTCATCACGCTCAAACCGGGTGTCGGCCACAAAGCGACGCTGAACGATATCGTTGAGAACCCGAAGCAGCTCGAGATCATTGAGATTGAAGCTGCCCAGTTACCACGAAGCCTCGAAGACGTAGATGCTGCCGCCATTACGATGAACTACATCATGTCATCGGGCCTGGATCCGAAAGAATTTGGCCTCTATCTGGAACCGAAAGATGCAGCGCTGGCCGTGATGGTCGTGGCCGCGCGCGAAGCCGATAAAAACAATGCCGATTACCAAAAGTTTGTGAAAATCTACCAGTCACAGCCGGTCCGTGACTTTATCCAGCAGACGTTCAACGGCACCATCGAGCCTGCTTTCCAATAACAAAGCCTGTGCGTGCATCAATGTGATCCCGGCCACCAGCCGTGTTTGAAAGTCACATGAGCGCCCACAGCAAACGCCCGCCCCGGCGCATCACATCGGAGCGGGCGTTGTTCAGAGAAATAACTGGCCGTCCCGGTAAGTCAGTGCTTCCGGACCGCTTTCGCCAATGAGCACCGGGCCGTCGAGATCGACCACCGCGGCATCCTGGGCAATAGGCAGGGCAGCCCTCATCGCCAGAGATGTGCCGAGCATACACCCGACCATCACCGATAATCCATCCTGCCGCGCGGCGGCTTTGAGCGCCAGCGCTTCGGTCAGTCCGCCGGTTTTATCCAGCTTAATATTGATCATTTCATAGCGGCCGCGAACATGCGCCAAGTCTGCCCGGGTATGACAACTCTCATCGGCACACACCGGAATCCGGTGGTCAAAGTGGCCCAAGGCATCATCATCCCCGGCCGGCAGAGGCTGCTCAATCATCGCAATAGCCAGCGGCGCGAGCGCATCAAACAGCGCAGGAAGATCCATCCCCGCCCAGGCTTCATTAGCATCTAAGATGATCCGTGCATCCGGCGCGACATCCCGGACTGCGGTCACCCGGCCGACAATGTTTTCCGCATCCAGCTTTACTTTCAGCAAGGTGGCTCCCTGAGCGACATAGTCCCGCGCTTGTCGGGCCATTTCCTGCGGTGTCCCGATGGAAACCGTCATTGCCGTTTCCAGCGCAGGCTGCAACTGAAAATAACGCGACGGAAACTGGCTGTTACATTGCCGGGCGATGAGCGACCATAAGGCGCAATCGAGCGCATTCCGGGCTGCCCCGGCCAGCAACAGGGTTTGCAGCGCCACTTTGGCCTGCTGCGCCGACAGCGCTGCCAACGTCGGGATCGCTCGTTCGATTTGCGCCAACACAGATGCGGTGTCCTCGCCATAACGGGCATAAGGTGTACATTCGGCTTCAACCGAGTACTCCCCGTCGGTGATCATCACCCGCACAATATCCAGGTGGGTTCGGGCGCCCCGGGCAATGCGAAAGGGTTTGGCAAACGGGATATGTTCGGGTTTCGCTTGGATCTGCATCAGGCACCTCGGTTAACCAGCTGTTGAATGATATTGTCCACGCCAAAGCGCACCGGATCTGTGACCGGCAGCTGATACTGCTCACGCCACTGCTCACATACAACCTCCGCTTCTTCGGTGGCGATCGCCGAGGTATTGAGGCAGATCCCGACAAATTCAGCGGCTGGATTAGTCAGTTTCGCAGCCTGAATATTTTCGGCCAGCACCGCCGAAATCTCTGGCATCGGCATGTGTGGCAGATGGCGGATATGCGACCGACCCAGCTCATGGCACAACACCAAGGCATCGGGCTGCGCCCCATGCAACAGCCCCAGGCTCACCCCGGCAAAAGATGGATTGAACAATGAGCCCTGGCCTTCAATCACATCCCACACATGCGAGTCAAAATCCGGACTAAGCGTTTCCACAGCGCCGGAGATAAAATCTGCCACCACGGCATCGACCGAAATCCCCTGCCCCTGGATCAAAATACCCGTCTGGCCGGTGGCTTTGAACCGGGCCGACAGACCAGCTTGCGTCAGGGCTTTTTCAAGTGCCAGCGCGGTATACATTTTCCCGACCGAGCAATCACTGCCCACCGTCAGCAAGCGCTTTCCGGCACGCTTTTGTCCTGTGCCCACCGCCAGCGGGGCGTCGTAGTGCCGGACGTCAAACAACTGCACCTGATTCTGCTCGGCCAGCGCACTGAGGCCGGGAATATCCCGCAAGCGCTGGTGCATGCCCGAAGCGATGTGAAAGCCCATTACCACTGCCTCTTTCAGCACCTGCTGCCAGGCCGTCGGGATCACCCCGCCAGCGTTGGCTGTGCCGATCACCAGCGTTTGAGCCCCCAGATTTTTCGCATCCACCAACGACAGATCCGGCAGCGACAGGGAGACCGTCTGCGCCGTTAAACGAAGCTGGCCGACACAACTCTCCGGGCGCCAGTGAAGAATACCGCGCGCTGTTTTTGCCGATAACGGGTCGGTCACATCCCCGAGAAACAGTAAATAAGGTTGAGGAATTTGCATCAGTGTCCATCCATGTATTCAAGTGATGTGATTAATCTAAGCACCTGAGATGAAAAGGACGAATACTTTGCTATTGGACAGGTATAACTTGAGGTTATAGCTTGAGATTATAGCTCGATATTACAGCTCGATATTACAGCTCGATATTACAGCTGCGCTTTCAGCGTCGCTTCGAACAACCGGCAGGCCGCCGAGGGGGGTTGATGAATCGCGCTGTACACCGAAACCTGTATCGGTACTGCAGGCGAGAGCTCAGCCACCGTCAGCTGAGGGTTATCGCGATGTCCTTGCGCCGTCCAGGGATCAACCAGCGCAATGCCGAGGCCGAGTTTGGCCAACTCCACCGCCGCGCTATAGCTCCGCACCGCCAGTGCGTAGTGATATTCCGGAGCGAGGGTATGGATCATATGATCGAGGATCGCCCCAAGCGGATCCCGGGTATCTAGGCCGATAATATTCACCCCGGACTGCACCACGGTTTCCAGAGTGATTGGCTCCGGCGACAGGTCGAACAGCTCGATGAACGCAACAGCCTGAACCCGTCCGGATGTCAGCACACCACAATTCAGGCCGGGCGGACAGTCATCCCCAAAAGCCACGGCGATGTCGAGTTCATGGCGGAGTAACCCCTGGCTCAATTCATCTTTATTGCCGGTGATCAGCTCTATCGACATGTTGCCTTGCCGGCTCAGTACCGCGATCACCGGCGGCAGCATCGCACTGGCCAGAATAGGCGGCGCACCGATGCGAAGGTGCTGTGCACCGCGGGCAACCTTTTGCGTCAGGGACCGGAACAGTCCCAGCTGTTGATAGATTTTTTCCGCTTCCGGCAGCAGCGCAAGCGCTTCTTGGGTCGGGATCAGGCGTCCCTTCACCCGCTCAAACAGCGCGAACCCGAGCTGTTGCTCGGTATGGGCCAGCACCCGGGTCACGTTGGGCTGGGAAACGTACAGGCTACGGGCGGCCCCGGAGACCGTACCCGCTTTCATTACCGCGTAAAAGACTTCCAGTTGCCTGAGATTCACCCGCCTTCCTCCCTGAAATCACCGGTTGTGCTGCGATCGTTTCGCGCTGATCGTTTAGAGCTGCTTGGCGAAGCTGCCTACAGCATCATCAACTTTTTGCGCGCCCATCCGGATATCACGCATCACCTGACCGGCTTCTTTCGACAACTCCAGTGCCTCTGAAGCCTGGGCCAAGCCCCGCTCGATCATCTGCACAGCATTTTCTGTCAGCTTGAGGTTCTCCGATACCACCGCCATGATCTCTTCCGTGGTCTGGCTGGTTCTCGAAGCCAGCAGACGTACCTCATCCGCAACCACGGCAAATCCCCGTCCTTGCTCACCGGCCCGGGCCGCCTCAATCGCCGCGTTCAGCGCCAGCAAGTTGGTCTGGTTGGCAATCCCGTCGATACTGCTGACCAGTTCATTGATTTTTTGCGATTGCGCATTCAACGCCTGGATCCCTTCATTCGCATCGGCCATCTGGTTGGCCAGCTCTCCCATCTTGCCGATGGTCGATTCAATCACCTGGTTCCCCTGCGTGGTTTGCTCACCGGTCGTCGCCGACACTTCGTGCGCAATCTCTGCCGCTTCCGCAATTGCGATTTCACGGTTAATCTGATCCGTGATCACCGTGGCAAACTTCACCACTTTATACAGCTCGCCGTTGGCATCATAAATCGGGTTATACGTCGCTTCCAGCCACACGGTATGACCGTAACTGTCGATCCGCTTGAAGCGATCGGATACAAACTCCCCCCGGCCCAGCTTTTCCCAGAAGGCAGTGTATTGCGGAGAGTGAACTTCCGAATGATCACAGAACATACGGTGATGTTTACCGATGATCTCCGCTTTTTTATAGCCCATGGACGTCAGGAAGTTCTGATTGGCTTCCAGAATGACGCCTTCCAGACTGAATTCAATCACGGCTGTCGAGCGGTGCAACGCTTTAATTAAATCTTCCTGCTCACGCGAGGTTTGAATGGTTCGGGTCAACTCAGATGCATAAATGTAGATATGCTTCATGCCCCCGGTCGACGTCATGATCGGTTGTAAGATAGCCCTTAGCCAGGCTTCTTCCCCATTCCCTTTCTGGATTTGTAACGCACCGTTCCAATGCCTCCCCTGCCGCACCGCATCCGACATCAACTGAAAGTGGGTTGTATTTCGGGAAGATTCCGGTACAAGTGTCGTAATATGCTTGCCTTCAACATGCTCTGCAATCAGCTGCATTTGTCTTTGAAACAACGAATTCACTGACACAATCTTGCCATTGATATCCAGTGTCACCCGAAGCATGTCCGCTTCTAAGCTGTCTTTCACTTGCGATAAGGCATGTAACTCTTCTTTAAGCCTTTGATTTTCTTTTTGTACCGATTTATTAAATAACATAAACCGCAATTTTCCTTGGCTGGGTGGTGGAGGTTCAGGGTTCGGTATCTGCACTTAAACTAGCCTTCGCGACATATGGCTTTGATCACTTGTGAAAGGCATCAAGCTGGCCTGCTTCCATCTCAACTGTGCAGACAGATGCTTAGTGTAAAGAACTCCTCTAAAACTGCACGCCTTTATGTCGTCTAGCGATATTTTTTTGACACGCAGCTCAATCTGGCGCATATAAACACCGACACGACCAACCCAAACCATCCTCTTAAGCAATAAATTGCGTTCACCATCCGGTTTTATATGTACTTACACCGACAAGAAATGCCCACGGGATCATGGAAAATCCGTAAGCCGATTTTGCACCACCAGCGCCACCAGCCTAAGCTCCCCAGCCACTAAAAAGCCCCTTTCTTCTTCGCCTGACGGATCATACTTTTGACAATCATGCGGTGAAACGGCTCGATCACCGTGATATAAGCGCGGCCCAGGGCGTTATGCATCTCGACTTTGGTGGTGACGGTCAGGGTCGCATTTGCGGTATCTTTCAACACCGAAATTCTGAAATCCAGATGCCGGTCATTTTCCCCGAGCAGTACCTCATGCGCTGTTTTCTCATACACCTTAAATATACCGATGCGCTCTTGTAACACCTGCTCCCCGTCGTTCATCGGCCCGGTTTTCAGGCCAAACGGCGTCACCAGTAGGTTACGCAGCCCCATCAGGGCTTTAATCCAATCCTGCTGGCCCTCGGTGAACAACTTGTAGGTGATATCCCAGATATCCTGATTGGGATCGTTCAGCGCAATTTCATACGCATCGGCAAATTGCGCCTTGGGAAGCGTATGTTCGAGCAACGGTGACATTGGCACAGCAACAGTTTTGATCATGATGGCATCCTCTTTTAAACAGAACCCAGAAATCCAAATACGCCGATGGGGAGCAGCAGTATCCACTGCGGCAAACGTACCCACGCGCGCTTGATCTTGAGAGATCGGCCAACGGCCAGAAACACCAAGCCAAACAGAATAAATTGACCGGAAAGCATCTGAACGGATAAAGCATCGACCGGAACATAGGCGCTGAACAGAAGCCTGGCCGCGGAAGCAAACAGCAACACGGTCACCATATGCCAGCAGGCGTAAAAGGTTCCCTTAACCCTGTCATCCATCCGGGTGCTGAAAAACGGCAGTACCGGATGAAAGTGACCGGCAATCAAATGCAAAAAAGCCGTGAATAAGGCAATCGCGCCGGAAATAAGCAAATACAGATTCAAATCAGACATTCGCTTGCTCCTCAAATAAGGTATCGATCTCAAACCGGACACACGCGCCGGCTCGCTGACACAGTTGCAGATAACCGTAATAGACGCGCTCAAGGAACAGCACCTCCTTGCTCGGATTCACCGGAAATTCACTGTATTTATGCGCGTCCACGGCCAACGACACCCCTTGTGCCATATAACTCGGATGGGCAGAAAAATCGAAGGATGCCGGGGCCAGCAGTTGATGCTGCCAAGCCAGATACTCAATGAAGAGTGCGTTGTTCTTCATCTTTTCCGGCACTCCCTGATGATTCATATACAGGCGATTGAAATAATAAATGACCTGCTCAATGTCTTGCGTCTTATAGGCTTTCAGCAGCGCCACAAACGCCGCCGCAGTATCAGGATCAACCGGGACGGTACAACCGAAATCCAGCACCACCAACCGATTGTCCTTATCGATCAGGAAGTTCCCGATATTCGGGTCGGCATGCAACATGCCATAGCGGGAAATCGAGGTAAAAAACAGATCGCACAGCGCCTGGCAGACGGCATTTCGGGCCGAGATCGGCGGGCCGCTCTCCAGCCATTCATCAATATGCAAACCAGCGACATAGGGCGAGCTCATCACGCGCTTTGAGGAATAGGCAACAATGGGCGGCAAGACGCGCAAGTTCGCAATATCACAACCGGCATAGAAGTCTGACTGTCGGCGAAATTCCAGTTCATAGTCAGTCTCCTCAATCAGCCGCAGCTCAATTTCCGGCAACATCTGCTCGAAATGAAAACGAGATGGGACCGCCTTGAGCAAGACTGACAGCGTCGCGATATCGGCGTGGATACTCTCGGCAATTCCCGGGTATTGCACCTTCACCGCCAACAAGTTGCCGTTGCAGTCTTCGGCCCGGTGAACCTGACCTAAACTTGCGGCGGCAAAGGGCGTGTAATCAAACGCTGCGAAGAGCTTTTCCGGCGGGCAGCCAAACTGGCTCATGAATACTTTTCTCACCACGGCGCGGTTGAGTCCGGGCGCGCGGTAACAGGCCTTATTGAGCGCCTCCCGGTAGGCTTCCGGGACCAGGCTATTTTCCAAGGCCAGCATTTGCGCCGCTTTCAACGCCGTGCCTTTTAAGCGGCCCAAGGCAGAAAAGATAATCTCGGCCTGCTCTGCGTCAGTCTGTTGGGTATTCAGCTTGCTCCCCCGAGGCGACAGCAGTGATTGCGTCCGGTTTTTGACCGCATTCGCTCCCAGTTTGACCGCAGTACCGGCCACAATGGCATTACGATGGATTTTACTGGTCGGAACCTTGCTCATCATTCGGCCCTTTTCCCGGTTAACCCCCGCAGCTGACCCATTTGCTTCGCCATCAGCTCAAATCCTGAAAACATATGCTGGCGCAAAAGAAACGACGCCATTTGCCCGGCTTTGCTCAGCACACCGCTGGCGAGTAAAGAAATACCAAAGTTCAGGCTCAGATCGAGCAGTTGCGTGGTATTGGTAAAATCTTCCGAATCATCCTTGAGCCAGTACATCACCATGCCGAGGTAATAATCCCAAAACAGGGACGGAATGAACTCGTGCAGGCTTTCTTCTTCGAGCACTCCCTGCGTATAAGCCTGAGACAGATAGAGCCTGATTTGATCACTGAGCTGCGATTTAATTGGCGAGACATGGCCGAATTTGGCCAAAGGCGTGAGAAAAGTCATCTCAAAGGCTTCCTGAACAAACTCGCGATACGGCAGCATCTGGGTCAGGTTGGTTTCTATGAGCAGTTGGATTTTCTCTTGCAGTGAATAACTTTCAAAATCCTCAATGGTTTGAAGTTCTTCAACCGACTTTTTCACCTGATCCGCAAAGTAGCCGTACAGCAAACTTTCTTTGTTCGGAAAGTAGTTATAAATCGTGGCATCGCCGACATTGGCTTGCTTGGCGATTTTGCGCATCGAGACATGCTTGTAGCCCTCCATGCTCATCAAATCGACCGCAGCATCCAGAATTTTCTCGCGGACCTTCTCACTTTTCTTCTTCATGAAACCACCTTATCCGAAAACACTATAGATAAAATATGATCAAATCTTGAACAGATCAATAGTGTTTTCATTAAAAAATCACCCACCCCGTCAGGCCCGGACCAAATGATTTTTCATTCAGGAGACACGTCACAGTGATTGACCGGCCATAACGGCCGACAAGCAGTGGAAAAAGACAGAGCGCAGCAAGCCGAGCATGATCGCGTCACGGGGGAGCGAGATTCGTTATTTTCAGCAGGTAGGAAATGAAGAAAGCGACAGGGCCAACGCAGCTCGAATCAAGCGAGCTGCGCGGGAAAAATCAGATGACGACGTGACGTCCGGTCGGCAGATGTTCCAGGCGCTCACCAAGCACCTCTTTCAATATTCCGAACGCCTTCATACCGGTACAGTGGCCCGTATAGAGCTTATCGATCGGATAACCCAATAACGTGCGACCAATGGCCTCAATATCCTGCGGTGTCCCACCGATACCATTGAGCAGCGGAAGCCCGACCAAGTGAAACCCGCCTACGACGGCTTTAATTCGGGTATCGGGGAACAGAGAAAGTGCAGTCTCCACCATATTCAGCACCCCATGATGCGCACAGCCTGTGAATACAACCAGGCCGTCTTCTTCTTTGACGACCATCATCAGTTCATGCTCAAAGGTATCCGGCTTGCGGCCCTGTCCCGCATCCGTAAACAGATACTGATTTCCTTTCGGCTGCTCGTATTGATGACTAAGCTCAGTAACCACAAAAACGCCCGGCAGGATCTCCGTCATCTGACTGACGAATTTCACCCGTTCTCCGGCCTTTTCCAACAGATCCTTGGCAATACCGACATTACTCTTAAAGCCGAAAGCCCGGAAGGAATACGCTGCCTCATCACAGGCCCGGAAATACACCGGCGCCTCGGCATTACAATCGAGAAAATGCGTGATGCCATTACAGTGGTCATGGTGGCGATGCGAAATGACCGCGGCATCAACTGTCTGTAGATCGATGTTCAATCGCGTAGCATTGTCACAAAATATCTGGCTACTTCCGGCATCAAATAAGATCTGTCGCCCTTGGGTTTTCACATGCAGGGACAACCCTCGTTCAACGGCAAGATCAGGTCGGTCCGCCAATCGGGAGTTATCAACTAAAGTGGTCAGTTCCATTGTCGCCTCATAATTTCAAGGTAGTATTCAAAGTTGTGCAATAAGCTCAAAGCGAACCCATACCGCTATGATGTCATTCCGTAGCCACGCGCCATGAGTATCGCTAAGAAAGGGAGCAGGAGTAACAGCGTCGCCTCAAGCCGTTTGATACGCATGATATACCTTGGAACTTGAATCTCTGGACTTTCATTTCTTCTGTGTTTCAAAAAGAATATTGTCGGTATTAAAGACATCAGTGCAATCAAGAAGAACAAACCGATCTTTACATGAAAAATGACATTACCGGTATAAAACTGGCTGGGCTTGCCGACCGAAAACCACAATATCAACCCCGCGCCCAAAGTAACGATGGCACTTAAACCATACATTGCGTCAGTAAGTACTAATTTCCTTGCCGTCTCGGCTTTGAGTTTTTCGGTAAGCAATGCATTTTCAATGGCAAGCATCGAAGCCAAAAAAATAATTCCCAGAAAATGGAGATATCTTACCCATAGCTCTTCCATGCAATCCGCTCCCTGCTTTGCTTGCGTTTAGAATAGAACACACTCTCGCACAGACATGCGACAAAGTCATGATACGGCGGTTTATTCGTTCAAGCTGGGGATATTCAAATCCCGAAACTCCATTCAAACACCCAGAAACACAAAACCCCAGCTCGGAAGCTGGGGTTTCAAATGTGTCGGAGCGCTTCGGGTTAAAGGGGGGATTTACTTCGCCCTTCGGGCCGTTGCCTGAAAACGCCTTCGGCTAGCAACGTTGTCTCGCTGCGCTCGGCTGAACCCTGTCTAGGGTTCGCACCCTATCTCTTTCTTTGCCAAGCAGTCGATGCAAAAAAGCCAGCAATTAAGCTGGCTTTTTCAATGTGGCGGAGAGATAGGGATTTGAACCCTAGATACGCTATAAACGTATGCCGGTTTTCAAGACCGGTGCTTTCAACCACTCAGCCATCTCTCCGTAAGTGCGGCGTATGATAAGACCTGACAGCGGCGCTGTAAAGTCTTAATTCAACACAAAAATTCAACCGATGAGATGTCAGCCAGATTCACGCAAAATCCGATATCTTTTAAACAAGATTCCGTCCAAATCCCCCTAATTCAAAAAAGCCGGAAGCAGTGTGCCAACGGTCAGCAGCGCCAGAGCTACGTTAAATCCTTGCTGCTTTTTCGGAGAATCCAGCAGACAGCGCATGCCGTAGCCCATATAAGCCCATAAGCTGTTCGCCATAAAACCAAACGCGGTAAACACCAACAGGATCATCAGCACTGAGGACCAGTATTGCTCGGGTAAATTGTAACTGCTGACCAGCGCCAGGCAGGCCATCCAGGCTTTGACATTGCCCAACTGAAACAAAGTCGCCTGTCGCACCGACAACGGACCGGTTTGTTTTGCCGCCATGCCGGATGCGCTTGATAGTGCCAGTTTCCCGGCCATCCACAGCATGTACCCGAGCCCGAGATAACGGAGCGCCTGATAAATTCCGGGATGCTGCGTCATCGTCGCCCCCACACCGCTGGCACACAGCACAATCAACACCATGATCCCCAGGCGGATGCCCAACAGGTGCCGAAGCGATCGCTTCATCCCGAACTGGGCGCCGGAACTGGCAAGCAAGAAATTATTCGGGCCGGGGGTAATCGCCAGCACAAAGGCGAGAACACTCATCGCCGGCATAATCTCCCATAGCGTTGCCATCATTTTCCCTTTTTCTATTTATTGAATGGCAAACAGCGTAAAAGGAACAATCGCGCCGGACCTAACAATAATGCGTCACCATGACAATTCTTCTGTTTCTTTCGTCCGGCACCCTATTTATCCTGTCCTCAGTTTCAATTGTACCCCTCGAGAGCAGGACAATGTTCATTCCCGACATCAGTAGCCGCAGCGGACCCAAGTACATGGCTCTGGCCGACGCTTTTGCCGAAGCCATCGAAAGCAGCGAGCTCGAAGCGCACGCCAAGCTCCCACCGCAACGCATTCTGTCCTATCGGCTGGGTGTGACGGTCGGCACCGTGACCCGGGCCTATCAGGAGCTGGAGCACCGGGGCCTGGTCGCTCCCAAAGTCGGCAGCGGCACTTATGTCAAAGATCGCCACCATGAGTCGCGGGCGTTTTATCACCCGGTAACCACCAAAAGCGGCATCGATCTGGCGATTTGTCGCCCCCTGCTGATCAACCAGCAGCAGCATCTCTCCCGGACACTCCAGGATCTCTCCCTCGAACCGATTGCCCAGCGCGCGGTGTTGGATTATTGCAGTGCGGAAGGCTTACAAGGCCACAACCAGACGCTGCAACACTGGCTGGGACAGCGCTTCAAATACGAGATGGACAGCCGCCGTTTGCTCTGGACCTATGGCGGTCAGCACGGACTGTCGGTGCTGGTTCAGGCACTCACGCGCCCGAAAGAGACGATTCTGGTCGAAGGGTTGTGTTACCCGGAGTTTCTTCATAGCTGTCAGCAGTCTGAGCGAAAGCTGGTGCCGATCCGGCTCGATGCGCAGGGGATCATTCCGGAGGATCTGGAGCTACAATGCCAGCGGCACAAGCCCCGTTTATTGTATTTAACACCGGCCATCCAAAATCCGACCGGAGCCTGCCTCAGCGACAGCCGACGGCTTCGGGTGATCGAAATCTGCCGGCGACACCAGGTACTGATCATTGAAGATGACGTACTCTATTGCCCGCCGGAGCACCGGCGAACACCGCTGGTTGCGATTGCGCCCGATATCACCCTGTTTGTCGGCAGTTTCTCGAAGTATTTTTCCGGCGGCTTACGGGTCGGATATATCATTATGCCGCGCTCGCTATCCCTGCCGATGCAGCGAGCTCTGCGCGCGAGTTGCATGCATATCAGCCCGCTCATGATTGACTTGGTCTGCCGGTGGCTGACCAACGGCGCGATGGATGCCGTTGATCAGGAAATTGCCGCTGAGCTGAAAGCGCGTCACCGCATTTTGCAGCAAATTTTTCCCGGCGCAGGCCATGGGGCCGTGCCGGGGTTCAATGTCTGGATCCCGTTACCGGCACCACTCACCGGACGCCAGTTGAGCCACCAGCTCAAGCAAGATGGCGTGCATGTTCGCGAAGCCGAAATGTTCGCAGTCGATCACTATCCGGCCCCGGCGGCGATCCGGGTCTCACTGACCGGCCCGACCAGCCGCACGCAACTCAAATCCGGCCTGGAAGTGATCCGGACGCAGATTCAATCCGCTTCGGCGCATGCCGAGGATCCTTGATTCCCGGACATCGCACCACCTTGCGCCACTTCCTGATGTAGCCAGTCGGTAAACGCCTGGATCCGGGCTCGGCGGGATGAATGAGGATCATGATAGACGGTATACCGGACCCCGGGGGTCATGCCGATATCAAATGGTTTCACCAGCAGACCGCGCTCGATAAAATCACCGGCCAGGCTTTCGGTGCCCAGACACGCACCATGGCCGGCCATCACCGCACTCAGCCCCATATCAAAGGTGCTGACTTCCATCCACTGCACCTGCGCGTCGGGCATCGTGACACCGGCAATGTTAAACCATCGCTCCCAGGTGAAACTTTTCGTTTCCACCCCGTGGATCAACCAGCACTTCAGTAATTGCGCCGGATGTTCCAGTTTCAGTGACTGTGCCAGCTCCGGCGAGCAAATCGGATAAACCGGCTCTTCGTACAAAATGGTCTGCTCAATGCCTTCCCCCAGTTGCCTGTCGTACCCCTGGCGGATCGCAACATCAATGCTGCCGTATTTGATCTCCGGATCTTCCGTGGTGGCATAGACCCGGATCGGAATATTGGGGTGAAGCATGGTGAACTTCCACAGCTTCGGCATCAGCCAGCGCGAGGCAAACGACGGGGTCGTGTTCACCGCCAGCATCCCTTCCACCGGCTCAGACTGAATGGCATTTAAGCCAGAAAGAATATGTTCAAAGCCGGATGTGACCTGTTGATACAACGTCTGCCCTTTGCGGGTGAGCATCATGTCCCGCCCCTGGCGGAAAAACAATTTACAGTGTAAGCCGTCTTCCAACAGCCGGATTTTCTGACTTACTGCCGCCTGGCTGACGTGAAGTTCCTGCGCCGCTTTACTGTAGCTGCTCAGCCTTGCTGCCGATTCAAAATAGCGCAGCCCGGCCAGCCAACGTAATCGATTATCCATAACCTGTACTTATATTAACTGTAATCATTCATCGTTCGTGTTTGCGCGCCATCATGCCCATACTTTGTCCAGAAAGTCACGCAGAGAAAGGAACGTATGATGATAAAAGTCGCGATAAATTGGGATCTGGAATTCAGCATTTCACTGCCAACCTGGTATTTTTCCTGGAAAAAACGGATGCATCACCTGACGAGTCAGCCTGTCAATGGTGCCATTTCCGAGCATTTAAAACGCGACATCGGCATTGCACCATCAATACCGGCCTCTCGGCATTACCTGGAGTATTTATAACACATAATTATTGAGTAAGGTTTACGGAGGGATGACGGACAGCGCTCTCCGAACCCCTTCAACATACACCGGAAACTGAGCGATATTGTTATGATCGGCCCCTTGCACCACCACAACGTTCTTCAGTTGCGAGCCAAAAGCCGCGACCAAGTGTTCAGCGCTTTCACGTGGGATCACGCGGTCCTGCTCGGCAATAAAGATAAATGTCTTGGCCCGGATGGCATGAACCCGCTCAATCGAAGCGAACCTGTCTTTAATCAGCAGGGAGATCGGCAGCATCCAGTAAATGGTTTTCGCAACCTGCTCGATACTGTCGAACGGGGTGACGAGCAGCAACCGATCAACCCGATCAGGCTGTTCCGCCGCCACATATGTGGCCACGCCGGAGCCCAAACTACGTCCCATCAGGGCGATAAAGGGATGATTTTCACTCACCGCCTGAAACACGCCCATTGCATCCTGATACAACCCCAACTCCGTCGGCTGACCCGGGTTATTGCCATAACCCCGGTACGGGATCAGATACACACTGTAGTCCGGCACCACAGCCCGAAAGAAAGGAATATTCATCTCAATGCTTTCCGCATTGCCGCCGTAATAAATCAGCGCCCGTGACTGTCCGGGGTTGATCACCCAGCCCTGAAGAACCCGATCATCCAGCTGAAAACGAATGTTTTCCTCACCAAACTGCGCGCTGGCCGGTTGCGGAAAATACAGAAACTGTCGCTGCAAGGAACAACACGTCATAACCAATACCGTATAACCCACGACTCCCCAGACAAATACCCTTTTCATCAATTCCCGCGCCCCCTGAACCTGCGGGTGGCCTCGCCTTTATAGACCCAGAGATAAAGCAGGAGATAGAGAAGCAGATTGAGTGTAAACACCGCGAGTCCGACCCAAAGCTGCGTCGCATGACTCAGCCCCGGCGGATAAATGATCGGCAGCAGGTAATGGTCGATAAAGCCACCGGGGTAACCCGATTGCCCCGCCATCATTCGCAGCCGGTTTTCCAGCGGCGTCAGCGGGCAAATCCAGCCCATCAGGCTAAGCACCAACACCCAAATCACCGCCGGCACATGCAACCAGGCAATGGCACGGCGCCACCACAGCAGGACACCCCCAAAGACGACGAACACAATAAACAGAAGGTGTAAAATAACAACAATATCGGCCATTACCCGGTAGACCATCAGTCCAGTCTTTCCCAATCGTCTCAGACAAATTACATCAAGCTCTCTGATCACTGTAGTGCAAATCGACCCAGAGTTATCCACCGGCGCTGAAGGTCTTCAACTTTATACCGACCCAGAATTCGGGCATTCCAGCGATTATCAACAGTTGCTGGGGATAATATTGTTCTGCGGGTTCAGGCACAAAGCGGATGGAAACGAGCCAAGGGGCAGACAAAGGAGGCTGGTAAAGAGGAGTGTAAAAAGAGAGTAGGATGAGATGCAGATAAACTTCAACAGAGGGCCAGAAGCAGCAACTGGCAAATTTAGGCGTTTGTGGGGATATCCCTACTCATTCATACCCTACCACGTCCCGGGTATTGAATGAGTCAGGTTGCCATGCTGAGCAGCAATCAGCAGAAGAAAACTTGTCCGATAAAACAATTAAAGATGATGAAAATCAACCTTGTAGTGAACGATTGGCACGAATCGCAAACTGATTTCGGTCGTAATCCATCTGGTTAGAAAACAGCGAGAAAAAGTGGCGTAGTTGTTTCATAGTCGGCTCCTGAGTTTCACAATCGTTGAGAAGTGCGCTTTGACGGTTGAGGCGACGAAAACCACCTGCTCAACACGACACCGCCGCATCAAAAGTGAAAGTAAATTCCGTAATTAACTTTCAAAACAAATATAATTCAGCTCTGAAATGTGATCAAGATCTATTTTGTGTTTTTTGATGACATTCAGTGACATCCGTCCGTCCCCCCTTTCCGCGAACCTGACCCGGAGCTTCGGGTAACCGCATCGCCTCATTCAAAAGACCCCCGAAAATATTCCCTTTAACGGTGAAAACACTCCCGATTCGGGCAGAAACCAAATTCCAACGGCATTAACGTATGGCGAACGTTTTTCTGATTTCAGGAACATGACAATGCAAGCGAATGCTTTCAGTAGCTTAAAGTGGTTACTCCGTGTCAGCGGCAGCCAACAAACCCTGCTCGCCGCAGCCACTCTCTGTACTTTGCTCCAGGTGCTGCTCAACCTGGTTCCACCCGTGGTGATCTACCTGATTATCGACGGCCTGCACACGGCACAGCTCACCGAAGCCGAGGTGATGACTTATACCCTGATCGCCGTCGGTGCGGCGCTGGCCAAATACCTGTTGATGTTTACTGCCGCCCTATTTTCCCACCACGCGGCATTTCGTCTGGTGGCGGCTATCAAAACCCAGCTCACCGCACGTCTGATGCATCTGCCTCTGGCGTTTTTTGATCAGAACCGCAGCGCCGATCTACGTCAGGTGATTGATGAAGATGTCGATCGCATCGAACTGTTCGTGGCGCATCATCTCAACGATCTCGCGGCTGCCTTACTGACGCCGGTTCTGGCCGCCGTGGTCTTGTTCTGGTTTGACTGGCGACTGGCTTTGGTGGCGCTGGTGCCAATCCCGCTGGCGCTGGGTATGCAAAGTGTGATGTACCGGGGCTTTGGAGAAAAAGCGAATCGCTATTACGAGGCGCTGGCCGAAATGAACCGGCAAAGTACACAACTGATCCGCAGCGTAACGGCACTGCGGATGTTCACCCATGCCGGTGGGGGAATGAACCCTTTAAGAACCAGTGTGCAGCGCTACAGTGTGATTGTCGGTGACTGGATGCGCGAAGCCAGTTGGCCGTTTGCCATTCTGAAAGTCGCGCTGGATTTCAGTCTGGTGCTTCTGTTGCCGGTTGCCGCCTGGATGACGCTGAACCATGAACTGAGCCTGGGCGGATTTGTGCTGTTTATGATGCTCGGTCTGACCCTGACCGAGCCGTTTTACAACCTGATGATGTTTACCGGCAACCTCAACCAGATCATGCAGGGCGTCAGCCGGATCAACGCTGTGGAGCAAGCCGAAACCAGCGAACACGGACAAGCACCATTCCCGACACCGTTGCACACCATCCACACAGAACAGCTCTCGTACTGTTTCCCCGGACGCGCGACACCTGCTGTTGAGGCCGTGTCGCTGGCTATCCGTGCCGGTGAAAAAATTGCCATTGTCGGTGGCTCCGGCTCAGGAAAAAGTACCCTGATGAAACTCCTGAGCGGATACCTCAAACCACAGCAAGGTACCATTGCCTTTGATGGCAAGCCCGTCACCGCCTATCGCGAGCAGGATTTTTACCGTCAGGTTGGCATTGTGATGCAAACCAACCACATCTTCGACACAACGCTGCGGGAGAATCTGGCGATGGGACAACCGGTCGACGACGCGCAAATCTGGCAGGCACTCTCACAAGCCGAGGCCCGGGATTTCGTGCAGCGGCTGCCGCAGGAACTGGATACCGCCATTGGCGGCCATCAGGTCAAACTCAGTGGCGGAGAGAAGCAGCGTCTGGCTATTGCGCGACAGCTCCTGAAATCGCCCGAAGTGTATCTCTTCGATGAAGCCACCAGCTTTTTTGACCCGCTGATTGAGGTCAACATGCTTTCACGTCTGTTTTCCGCATTGGAAGACAAAACGTTTCTGTTTGTCACCCACCGGATTGCGATGGCCCAGAAAGCGGATCGCATTGTGGTGATGGATCAGGGCAAAGTCGTAGGATTCGATCGCCATGACGTGCTGCTACAACGCTGTCCCGAATACCAGCAGCTGGTTGCTATCCATCACCAAACTCAGGCAACCGTATCGAAGGAGCCGACTTATGCTTAGTCTCTTGCGTGATCTCCCGGTTTTTGCGACCCGAGATCTGACCAAAAGTGTCTCTCTGGCCATGCTGGAAGGGATCTGCCTCGGGTTGCCCTACGGGCTGTTTATCCATCTGGTTCAGCAACTGGTGAACGGCAACCCGGATGCAAGTACCATCCTGATGACCACCTTAGCCATTGCGACCATCTTACTGTTCCGGGCATTCATCACCCGGATGAGTATTGTGCACACCGGCACCATAACCTACACCACCTGTGCAGCGTTGCGGGAATCCCTCGCCGGGCATTTCTTTAAAGTCCCGCTGGGATTTTTCGAGCAGCACGACAGCGGCCGACTGAGCCAGAGTATGAATAAGGATGTCGAGTTTACCGAATCGATTTTCTCTCACCATTTCGCGCAGGTGATCGCTTCAATCAGCCTGCTCGTCACCGTCGCGGTATGCCTGCTGATCTATGACTGGCGTCTGGCGGTCAGCTTGCTGGCCGGTGTCCCGATTGCTGTTCTGCTTCAGGTCACCATGCGGCATCAGGCGAACCGGGTGTCTCAAAACCTGCTCCAGCAGATTGCCACCAACAACCGCAGTATCATGGACTGGATTTTAGGGATCCGTGACATCAAGCAAAGCGGCAACGGGGCCGCCCTGTTTCCCAAACTCCAGGCGACAATCGAGAAAACCCGCCAAACCAGCCTACGTCATGAAATCCGGGTGGGTCTGGTACCGGTCCTGTTTATTCTGTTCTCTGAAGCCGGATTTCTGGTCTTCCTGCTGGTCGGACTCGACTTATACTTCTCCCAACACGTCGAACTGAGCGTCTTTCTGGTCTTTCTGATCGCTTCCGTGCGCATTTATCGCTCACTGACGCAAGTTGCCCTGACAATGGCCGAATCTCGATTCATGCAGCAAGCCGCTAAACGGATCACCGCCCTGCTCGACAGCGACCCGATCCAAACCGACGAGCAAGATATCGCGATCCAGGGCACAGTGTCCGTCCGTCACCTCAGCTTCCGTTATCCCGGCCGGGCGCAACCCGTGCTGGAACAAATTAACTTTGAAGCCAGACCCGGCACCTTAACCGCGATTGTCGGTCCGTCCGGCTCCGGCAAAAGTACCCTGCTGCACCTGCTCGCCCGGTTCTGGCAGGTTGAGCGCGATCAGATCCAGTACGATGGCCACAGCATCCATGCATTTTCCGATGCCGCCCTCTATCGCCAGGTCGCCCTGGTCAGCCAGGATATCCACCTGCTGGATGACACCGTTTTCAACAACCTCAGCCTGGTTCGTCCGGAACTGACGAAAGACGAGATTTACCGGGCGTGCCACATGGCGCAATGCCATGATTTCATTTGTCAGTTACCGCAAGGCTACGACACCCAAATCGGGGAAGCCGGTGGTGCAATCTCCGGGGGTGAGAAACAGCGGATTGCCCTGGCGCGCGCCATCCTCAGCGATGCCCGGGTGATCCTGCTTGATGAAATCAGCGCGGCACTGGATGTGCGTAACGAAGCTGCCCTGCTGAATCTGCTGGCCGAGCTGAAACAGGACAAAACCCTGATCTCTATCTCGCATCGGGAAAGCATGGTCACTCATGCCGATCAGGTGATTTATCTGGTCCACGGCCAGCAAGAAGGTGCCGCAACGCATCAGCAGTTGTTAGCCCAACGGCCGGATTACCGGCAGTTCTGGCATCATCAGCTCACTGAGCCCGCTCCGGTCAGAGAACCCTGCCGTGAATAGACGGCGTCATCCGCGCATCTGTCACCTTGGCCCGCAACTGTCACCTTGGCACGCAACTGGTCGCCTGAAAAATTCGTAGCTAATCGTTTCGGGCCAGGGGACAGACACAGAACCGGGGGCTAGCCCCCGTTCGCGAGCGGCATATAAGCGCGTACCGCCTGATCCCGGAACGTCAGCGAATGGCGTTTACAAAGCTACAAACCA
Source organism: Photobacterium sp. MCCC 1A19761 (assembly GCF_037389125.1). Lineage (NCBI taxonomy): Bacteria > Pseudomonadati > Pseudomonadota > Gammaproteobacteria > Vibrionales > Vibrionaceae > Photobacterium > Photobacterium sp. MCCC 1A19761. Next base: position 76,102 of record NZ_JAZGTF010000013.1, on the reverse strand, counting down.
GAGTCAAGCGCCCGCCTTCTCTCGACCTTTGACCAGTCCCCCGGTCCATTATTGGCCGTCTGGGCCGATCATCTGTCCGATGAAACATTTGACCTTCCCAATGCAAGCTTTAAGATAGCCGAACTCAACCAAGCGCATATCATGCTCAATCTGATTACAGGCATCGCTCATCATCCGGAGGTAAGGCATTTATGGAACAAGTGACCGTTTTGAACGCAGTTTTTCGCGGCAAAGTCGCCCATCGCTACGGCATGGAAACTGCAATCGACAAGGTGCCGACCACCGAGCGTATTTACCTGTCAGAAACCGGTCTGGAGGGAGATGAATGTGCTGAGAAACGCTTTCACGGCGGGACCGAGCGAGCGTTGCACCAATACCCGGCGGAGCACTATGCCTACTGGCGTGAGAAGTACGGTATCGAGAAAAACTGGCAAGCACCGGGAATGGGCGAAAACCTCAGCTCCGAAGGCATGACCGAAGAAACGGTGTGTCTAGGCGATCGCTATCAGTGGGGAGAGGCCATCATTGAAGTAAGCCAGCCCCGCTCGCCATGCTTTAAACTCAATCAACGCTGGGATATCGAGAAGTTCTCAGTCGATATGCAGGACATCAGTCGCTGCGGCTGGTTATACCGGGTGATCCAGCCGGGCTACGTCAGTGTCGATGATCCACTCAAACTGATTGCACGCGAACCCGATGCCATGACGCTGCGCGAGGTATGCGATATCTATTTCGGAGATCCACTCAACCGCGACGCCTTGATGCGCCTCAAAGCCCAGTCGAAACTGTCGCAAAGCTGGACCCGCACCCTCGACAAGCGCCTGGAGACCAACGAACTGGAAAACTGGAACTTCCGCCTGCTGGGGCATGCCTGAGTCTGGCACCACTATCCGGGGCAGAATCTGGGTCTAAAATCCAGCACCTGCTCCCGCCCCCACGAACACTTCAAAATAAAGCCTCCCCAAGGCGGGGAGGCTTTGACACCACAGCAGTAACTCATTCCAACGCGAGTTTTTTCACCATGCCGGCTTCGGCATGGCCCGGAATATTACAGGCGAATTCAACCTGCTTCTCACCATGGAAATGCCATAGCAGCTGTTTGGCTTTCCCCGGCTGAACCGTCACGGTACTGCCGCTGTCGTGCATATGGCCGCCGGTCATTTCCCGCATCATTTTCCGGTGCGCCAACTGCTCGGTCGCAGAGCCGATCGAAAATTCGTGATCAATCTTGCCGGTATTCATCACGACAAACTGCACCACATCATCGGGCGCAATCGTCACATTTTTCTTGAAGGTTATTTTCATATCATCCGACAGGATCACATGCACCACTTTGTCCGGCTTGGCCCCCTTCGCCGGCATCCCGACATCAGACATCCCTTCCATGTCCATCATATTGCCATGATCCATCTTGCTGTGATCCATATCTGCATGATTCATAGAAGCCTGATCCATCGCGCCCTGCCCCATCTTGCTGTGGTCCATCTTCATCCCGCCCTGTGCCGTATGGCCGTGGCTGGCGTCCGCCAGCACCGTTGTTGTCATCAGGGCCAGTGTCATTGCAATCAGTGTCTTTTTCATCATCATATCTCCGTGATTCAAGATTGGCCCCTGTTGCTCAGGGGCCTTGTTTTCATCTTTTGTAATTGAGTTGCTTAGATATCAGGGGTTGAAATTTCCCGGATTTTCCAGAGCTTAAACACCGCCGGCAACACCAGCAGAGTCAGCAGCAGCGCCGAAGCCATGCCGCCGATCATCGGCGCTGCAATGCGCTGCATCACCTCTGAACCAGTGCCGGCGCCGTACATGATGGGGATCAGGCCGATAATCACGGTGCTGACCGTCATCATGACCGGCCGGACCCGCAACCCGGCCCCCTCGCGGATGGCATGAATTAAATCTTGCTTCTCTAGCGGCTGGCCATGCTGCTCCCGATCGGCCTTGTGCGCAGTCCAGGCCTGGTTGAGATACACCAGCATGATAACGCCGATCTCCACCGCCACCCCGGCCAGGGCAATGAAGCCGACCCCGACGGCAATGGAGAAGTTGTAGCCCAGCCCGTGCATCAGCCACAGGCCACCGACCATGGCCAGCGGCAAGGTTGCCATGATGATCAGCACCTCGCCGACCCGACGGAAGCTGAAATAAAGCAGCAGCATGATAATCACTAAGGTGATTGGAGTGACGACACTCAGCCGTGCCTTGGCACGCTCCATGTACTCATACTGACCGGACCAGGCCAGCGAATATCCCGACGGGAGGTTCAGTTGCTCCGTCACGGCCTGACGGGCTTCAAGCACGTAGGAGCCGAGGTCACGCCCTTCAATGTCGACAAACACCCAGCCATTGGGCCGCGCATTCTCGGTTTTAATCATCGGCGGCCCGTCCTCGTAACGAATATCGGCAACATCGGCCAGCGCAATCCGGGCACCGTTCGGTGTCACCAGCGGCAGGTTTTGCAGCTTCACCACCGAATCCCGATAATCCTGCGGATAACGCACGTTAATCGGATAGCGCTCCAGCCCCTCGATGGTTTCTCCGACATTCAGTCCGCCGACCGCGGTCGAAATGACCTGTTGAACCTCTTTAACCGACAACCCGTAACGAGCTGCCTGACGGCGGAGAATATCAATGGTCACGTAACGCCCACCGGCCACTCGCTCGGCATACACCGAGGCAGTACCCGGAATTTGGTTGAGGATCGGCTCCAGGTCGGCACCGATTTTCTCAATCACCGCCAGATCCGGTCCGGCGATTTTGATCCCAATCGGGGTTTTGATCCCGGTGGCCAGCATGTCAATCCGGGTTTTGATCGGCATCACCCAGGCATTGGTCAGCCCCGGGAACTGCACCAGTTCATCTAAGGTCTGGCGCAGCGACGCCGTCGTCATCCCTTCGCGCCACTGATCGCGGGGTTTCAGTTGGATCACGGTTTCGATCATGGTCAGCGGCGCCGGATCCGTTGCCGTTTCCGCGCGGCCGATTTTGCCCCACACCGTCGCCACTTCCGGCACCGTTTTGATCAGCTTGTTGGTTTGTTGCAACAGCTCACGCGCCTTGCCGATCGAGATCCCCGGATAGGTGGTCGGCATGTACATCAGATCGCCTTCATCCAACGGCGGGATGAACTCGCTGCCGACTTTGCTGATCGGATAATAGGCCGATCCCATCAGGGCCAGCGCCAGTACGATCATCGATTTCGGGTAAGCCAGGCTGAGATTGAGCAGCGGGCGGTACAGGGCCACCATCCCCCGGTTAATCGGGTTTTTATGCTCGGACAGCACCTTGCCACGAATAAAGTAACCCATCAGCACCGGCACCAGGGTGATTGCGAGACCGGCCGAAGCTGCCATCGCGTAGGTTTTGGTGAAGGCCAGCGGCGAGAACATCTTGCCTTCCTGCCCTTGCAGGGCAAACACCGGCACAAAGCTGAGGGTGATGATCAGCAGCGAGAAGAACAACGGCGCACCAACCTCTTCGGCGGCCCGGCCAATCACCTGCCAGCGGTTCTCATCGGTCAGCGGTGTGCGTTCAATATGCTTGTGCACGTTCTCGATCATCACGATCGCCCCGTCGACCATGGCCCCGATAGCAATCGCAATCCCGCCGAGGGACATAATATTGGCGTTGATCCCCTGCCAGTGCATCACCATAAAGGCCGCCAGAATCCCTACCGGCAAACTCAGGGCGATCACCAGCGAGGAGCGCAGGTGGAACAGGAACAGGGCACAGACAATCGCCACCACGATGAACTCTTCCGCCAGCTTGTGCCACAGGTTCTCAACCGCGGCGTTGATCAGGGTTGAGCGATCATAGGTCGCCACGATTTCCACGCCGTCCGGCAGGCTCTGTTGCAGCGTCGTCAGCTTGGTTTTGACGTTGTCAATCACTTCACTGGCATTTTCACCGAACCGCATTACAATCACGCCGCCGACCGCTTCCCCCTCGCCGTTAAACTCAGAGATCCCGCGACGCATCTGCGGCCCCAGGTTGATCTCTGCAATATCGCCCAGCAGCAATGGCGTGCCTTGTTCCGTCACCTTCAGCGGCAAGGCGGCGATGTCATCAATCCCCGACAGATAACCGGTGGTGCGCACCATATGCTCGGCTTCAGCAACTTCGATGACCGATGCGCCGGTTTCCCGGTTGCCGTCCTCAATCGCCTTGTTGATCTGCTGCAATGTCAGGTTATACGCGCGCAGCTTGGCCGGGTCGATCTGCACCTGGTACTGCTTCACCATCCCGCCGACCGTGGCGACTTCCGACACCCCATCCACCGTCTGCAACTCATATTTGAGGAACCAGTCCTGCAAGCTCCTCAGCTCGGCGAGATCATGCTGGCCGGTTTTATCCTGCAGGATATAACTGTAAATCCAACCCACGCCGGTGGCATCCGGACCCAGCGTCGGCTTGGCATTAGGCGGTAACTTGGGCGCAACCTGGCTCAGATATTCCAGCACCCGCGATCGGGCCCAGTACATATCAGTCTCATCGTTAAAAATGATGTAGACATAGGAGTCGCCGAAGAACGAATAACCGCGCACGGTTTCGGCACCCGGCACCGCCAGCATCGCGGTCGTCAGCGGATAAGTGACCTGATCCTCAACCACCTGCGGCGCCTGGCCCGGATAGCTGGTTTTGATGATCACCTGCACATCAGACAGGTCCGGCAGGGCGTCAACCGGGGTGTTTTTCACGCTGTACAGCCCACCAAACGTCAGAAACAAGGTGGCGATCAACACCAGAAAACGGTTGGCAATCGACCAGCGAATAATGGCTCCAATCATGGCTGCACTCCTGCTTTCTCAAGCGATTGCAGCGCATATTCACCGCCCTGCTGGCGCACCAGAAAACGTACGGAATCCCCTTCTGCCAGGCCGCTCAGGTCAATCTCTTCCCCGACTGAAAAATTCATCTCACCGGCATCCCATTGCCAGACATCAACCGGCTCGTGCTTCACCGTCACCATCCCGAAATCAGCCATCAGCATGGTGATTTCACCACGGATCCAGGCTTCGGCAGGCGGTGCATGTTTATCGGCTTTGAAGTCAACCACTTCGTATTGACCGTCCTCCGTCTTGCGGATCTCAAACTCGATCGGCTGTCCGGGCTGCGCAGTGGAGAGATCCAGCTCAGGGCTGGCGGTAAAATCCATTGTCATCCCCGGCCAGTCCCATGCCGTCACCGGCTGATGACGGATTGTCAGCATCCGGTGATCCGCCATGACCGCGGTAATTTCACCTTTGGCCCAGACTGTTTCCGCAGCCGCTTCCACGCCATTGATGCGAGACAAGTCCGCGCTCTGGCTCGACTCCGAATCCAGCATGAAGTGCGCGGAAGTGACCACCCGATCTGCTTCGGTCAGTCCTTGCAGCACCTCAATTTTGTCATCCGCCTCCCGGCCGACTTCAATTCTTGCTGAGCGATATTTGCCCTCGCCTTCAGCCAGCACCACCCGAGTCATACCACCGGAACGGATCACCGCCGATTTCGGGATGGTCAGCACCGACTCTGCCGTCACCGGTTGCAAGGTGATATTGGCAAACATATTGGGCTTGAGCTCGCCCTTCGGGTTGGAAAATTTGAGCCGCATCCGCAGGGTGCGGGTTTTCGGATCCAAAATGGGATAAACATAGTCCACGGCCCCTTCCCAAGCGCGTCCCGGCAAAGCGTCCAGGGTCATGGATGCGCGACTGCCGGCATTGATCCAATGGGCCTGTCGCTCAAAGACTTCGGCATCTACCCAAACCTCATGCAGCGGACCGGCACTGATCACCGCCTGCGCCGGAGACAGATATGCCCCTTCGCGAATATTCAGGCTGGCAATCACGCCATCAGCCGGCGCCTTGATCTGAATGGTCTGCGCCGCTGTACCTCGCGTGAGCACTTGCTGGATCTGGGCCCGGTCAACACCGAGGGAGACCAGCCGTTCCCGCGCCCCTTTGACCAGCGCCGTGCGGCCGGTCCGGGAAGCATTAAGCAACTCTTCCTGCGCCTTGACCAGGTCCGGCGAATAGAGAGTAAACAACACATCGCCTTTGCGGACCTGCTCGCCAACCGCGTTGATCATCAGTTTCTCGACCCAACCGCTGACCCGGACATTGGTCTGCCATAGACGACTCTCATCAAAAGCGATATACCCGACGGTCGAGATTCGGGGCGACAGCTTTCCCAGCTCAACCGCGGCCGTTTTCACCCCGAGATTATTTTCCACCGCCGGATCAATCTTTACCGTGCCCGGTTTGGTGCTGCTCCCCGCCACATCATCGGCATAGACCGGGATCAAATCCATCCCCATCGGCGATTTCCCGGGTTTATCACGCTTATAGTTCGGATCCATCGGCGCGACCCAGTACAGCGGCTCATGACTTGCCGTATTTGCAGAGGTTCCCGATGATTCGGTCGGCGTGGCGGATGGGTTTTCACGCAGCAGTTGTGTGCCGGCAACCCCCAACGCAGCGCCGATCAGCAACGCCAGTGCGGTCGTGGTTAACGTGTTCATGGTGTTTCTCCTGCGATCATGGACTGACGGTCAGATAGGGTGGATGAGGTCTGTGTGGCAGTGACTCGGTCACCACCGAGGAAAAATGCCAGATTGCTACTGACAAGGTTCAGGTCCGTCGTTAAACGTGCCTGCTCCAGCGCCAGTGCCAGTTCATCACTGGCGGCCATGATCACATCGTTAAACTGAGCCGTGTTGTTCTGATAACCACGCTCAACCGCCCGGGTTCGCGCTTTTGCCTGTACCAAGAGCGTATTGTGATAGCGTGCAAGACGCTGCTCCAGGTTGCTTTTATCGGTCAGCAGGGCATTGACCTTGGCATTCATCTGCGCCAACAGAAGATCTTTATTCGATTGCGCCGCCCCGACCTGATGCTGCGCTGCAGCGCGTGTGCGATCCTGGCGGTTGTCGGTAAACAGCGGAATATCCAGGGTTAAATAGGCACTGAGCAAATCCGAAGCCGGTTCGCCCCGCATATTGTTGGCCTGCCGATAGGCATACATCACCTCGACCCCGAACTGCGGCGCATAGGCTTCTTCTGCGATCGCCACTTGCGTCCGGTTGACGGCAATGGCCGTGTCCGCCATCTGCACACTCGGATGGGAACTCAGCAGCGCATAATGCTCAGCCCCCGAGACTTGCTGCAGTTTTTGCGCCAATAACGGCCAGGCCAACTGGTTGCTGGCCTTCACCGCCCCTTCCTGGGCCAGCCATGCCGCCCCCAGCCACTCCGATAGTTGCGACTGGATCCGGCGCTGCATCTGGGTATTGGCCTGTAATTTCTCATCCAGTCGGCTGACCTGGAGCTGCGCCTGCAACAAATCCTGCGCTTCGCTCTTGCCGAGCGAGTAATTGGTCTGAATAAAGCGTTCCATTTCCTGCATCAGACGTTTGTTTTCATGTAGGATGTGCGCGGCAGTCTGCTGATAGCCCAGCTCCAGCCACAGTTGGGTAACTTGGTTCACGACCTCCCGCTCCCGCAGGGCCGTTTGCCACTGAACACCATCCGCCTTCTGGTGGGTCTGTTTTCGCTTGAGCGATAACGTCTCGCCACGCTCAAACTGCTGCATCAGGCCAACCGAAATGTTGGTCATCGGGTCTTCGTCAAACCGAAAGCTGTCCACGGGCAGGCCGCCAAAGCCAAGTTTCAGTTTCGGGTCCATTTCGGTCGCGCTGGCAACCGCCGTCTGACGCAGCGCGTTGGTTTGGGCATCAAATTGTTTCCGTCCGGCATCATGGCTCAATGCCAGGGCAATCAGCTGGTTTAAGGTGCTGGGCTGCACCGCTGCGGGTGCAACTGGGGTGTTCGCCGCGGCAACCGGCCACGACGCAACGACACCACCGACACTCACCGCAACCGCGAGTATTGTTGGTTTTATATTCACTTTGGAGATCCATCATCAACATGGCACGAGGCAGTCCTCGGGCCACAAACAGTCCACCGCGACGGCGGTCAGCGCCGACGCGAGATCACGGGGTAATTGATGGATTTAAGCGATGGGAGGTCGGTACAGCGCGCGGGGAATCCCCACGGCGGCAGCCAGCGGTTCCCGGTCGATCAGGGCCAGCCGAGCTGCAAAGGTGGTGGTTTCATCATGCAACGGCAGCATGGCAAACGCATTCAGGCAGGAAGCTGTACAACAATCATCGTGCATCATGCTCATGTCGCTCAGACACGCCGGGTGATCGTTGTCCAATACCTGCGACGCCGGTAGCTGTGGTTCTACAGCGGCGATTGTTGGCGGCGCATGATGGGCATGATGTGAAGCAGCTGAAACCATCGACGAAACGACGGGGGTATCCGGCAACATTGAAGCGCTGTGGCACGGTGCCGGGTTGGCTTGGGTCAGCATCTGAAAGGTCATCATGGGTAAACTTGACGCGATACCGGACACTAAAAGCGCCAGCACCGTCAAAGCTGTAACCCAAATTGTACGCATGGAAGTCAAACGCATACCCGACCGTCAATCAGAAAACTATCAATAGATTAAAGCTTCCCCCAGGGGGAAGGTCAACGTCTCTTCGGTCAAAAAAGTATCAAACGTCAGCAAATAAGACAAGATCGAGCAATCTAAATGCGGCAGTGCTGAATCACCCACCCAGCCCTGGTGGAAGGACTGGATGGGTACTCAGATTGGCTTCAGCCGTTAAGGCGTGGTCACCGTCAGGACGAAATGATCCAGATGCACATCCGCCATGCTGCCGGACTTCTTCACCGCCTGCACAGTGAGTTTCACTGAACCGGTTCCGGCCGGGAGTAATAGGCTTGCTTCATTGCTCAGCCATTGCTGCTTTTTACTCTCGGTTTTCACCGTGACCGGCTCACCCAAGGAGGTGCCATTCGTGTCCAGCGGCTGCAAACTCACCACCGCGTGGTCACCATCGCCCCAACCGTTGCTGTTGAAACTCAGTTTAACGAAGGCGGCGCCCTGCTTGATTGCCGTGCTGTAGCCGGACACGTTTAGCGTCTGGCTTATCACGTCAAATGGGTCATTATTGGCTACACTGTCATTTGGCCGCGCCGAGAAGTAATAGGTTCCTTCCTTGGCCTGAATATTGTCGACATCTTCCAAAATCCGCCAATATCCCTGCTCCAGGGTCCAGCCACTCAAATCGTTGGCTTCGGCGCCGGCATTTTGCAGCGGCAGCGTCTGGGTTGTGCCCGCAGCGACGTTCAGGGTCGCGGTATCACTCCAGTCCGACCAGTTCAGTTGCTTGTCCCGCACCCGGGCCCGCCAGTGCCAGGTATCGCCCGGCAACACGGTCAGCGTTGGCGCAGAGCTACCGGCGAAGGGGTCGCGGAATGAATCGTGGGAGTGCTCCGAAGTCCGTTTTTGCCATTTGTAACTCTCATCGCCGCCCATTTTGACCTGACCGGAAAATGACGCCAAATTAATCTGAGTTAAATCAACGCCCTGCTGGGTGTCGGTCGGGGTGCCCTGAATCGTGCCATCCTGCATCGGCCAGATATTGTGCTGGCGAGTTTTATTCCCCCAGATATCAAATACACCCTGGGCAAAATTCGGATCCTGGCTGAGTTGCCACTGCACTTCGTAAATAGCCTCCGGCTGTGGGTAGCTGATCGCCAGATTCAGGGCGTTGTAATCAACCTGGCCGCTGCCGGACAAGACTTGCGGCGCATCGACCTGGCCGGGACGCATCGTCAAAGTATCTGAAATGGTGAAAGTATCTTCCAGGCTGGCCAGTCCGTCGGCTTTGGATTTCACCTTGGCACTGTAGCGCGTCAAAGACATCGCTAAGGCATCCTGCTGGTTAAACTGCAACAGGTTAAACCCAAACTCACTCTGGCTGATGGCGAAGGTATCGTAATCACGGGTGTTGTTGTGGTAGTAGTTATCGTCATTGATTTTTTCACGATACCCGGCCGCCGTCGCCGCATTCAGCCACAAGTGATGGATATCTTTCGACTGCCCCCGGGAGTACGCATGGGTATGGCCGAACAAGTGACCGGAAATCTTGCCGCTGCGGGTGGTGAAATCTTCCATCTCCGCGACCATTTCACAGCTGCCGATACTCTCGCCGGATAACCACAGCTCGGACAAACACGGGTGGTGGAACATGCTGAGGGCATAGTCGATATTGGCGTCCGCTTCGGTATTGACCAGCAGTTCACGCAGCCACTGGCGCTGGATCCCCAGAATTTCCGCCTGGAACTGACCGTGATTCTTCGAGACCGGGTAGCTGTCCAGGCCAATCAGGCGTAAGTTGCCGTAATCAAGCGAGTACCAGCGCTCTTCATAGCCGGTTGAACCGTTTTCCGGCTGCTGGAAGAAATGACGGTAATTGGACAACTCGGCATTGCCGTAGTAGTCGTGGTTCCCCGGTACCGCCACCAGCGGCACATACGGGGTGATCGCTTTGAGCTGATCGAAGAAATCCCGTCGCCATTGCAGCAGACTGTCGCCGCTGTTGACGATATCACCGGAAATGGTGATCGCGGCAATGGCATCGGCACACTGCTCGGCAGCGCCGTCGCACACCTCAGGAATGATCCCTTTGCTGACCAAATCGCTCAGCGCGCCCAGGGTGCTGTTGTTCTGGGTGTCACTGATGGCGACCAGGTTAAACGGCGCCTTACTCTGCTCGCCATCCGGATAGGTTTTGAAGGCAAAACGCGCCGACATCACCGAAACATCACTTTCCCCTTCCCCACCGGCCTGGCGGGCGACGATGTAGTACTCATAAAGCGTTCCCGGAACGAGCCCGGCCAGGGTCGTGCTATAGAGATGGGTGTGATCCACAGCGACCGATTGAACAATGGTGAATTCGCCCTGGCTGCCTGCTGGCCTGGCCCAGACTTCCGGCTGTTCGGCATCCGTTTCAAACAACACGGCCATGCCTGAAGCGCTTGGTTGCTGCAAATAAGGGGAAATCGAGAAGTTGATGGCCGCTTCGGCGCTCGGTGGCGGCACGATTTTGATTGCCGGCTGGCTGATATCACCGCCCGAACCGCTTTCTTTATTCTCTGCCGTACTGGTTTCGGAGTCCTGACACCCCAGCAGCAGCGTTGAGCTGATCAGTACCGCTGTCGGTAAGACATATTTTGTTGTGATGAACATGGTTTTCCCTTTTCGTGTGAGTCATGGCCGTGGAGCGTCCTGCCTCTTTTCATGGACTAGTCCACACCGGAACGCAGGCCATACTAGGGCGCATTTATGACAAACACGGATGAAATGGATTACAGTTCAATAACAAAAAAATGAATATAAACAGTCGCTTTGGCAGAAAAACTCACGTCTTGGGCCCAAAAGGGGATAAGCGGCATGCCCAATCGGATAAAATTAAAATTTTATTTATCAATGAATTAAATCGATATTCACTCGATTGATTTGCACCCGATGACACATCAACAAAATGGACTAGACCATAAAGACAACAATTCAATCAGGGTGATGCCAAAACCATCGAAAGTGCGTCGAGGGCTCGTCACCGATGCCGAGCTTGAGTCATGCTTCAACAACCCGGCCGTAAAAGTAGGCCAACTCGGCAACGGTTTTGGCGGCGAATTTTTTCATCAGGCTGGCCCGGTGCACTTCAACGGTCCGCACTGCAATACACAGGGTATCGGCCACCTGCTGATTGCGTTTTCCGGCAATGATCAACCTCAGGATCTCCTTCTCCCGTTGGGTCAGCGACTGAAACGCTGCCCGCGATTGCAGCTGAGCCATCGTGGTGACGGAAGCCTGAAAGCCCTGCTCAATCGCGTCAGCCAAGGCTTGCGCTTTGACCGGTTTCTGAAAAAAGTGAACCGCCCCGGCCTGCAGGGCATCAACCGCCATCGGCACATCGCCATGGCCGGTCAGGTAGATCACCGCCAGCGGGCTGTGATGTTCGGACAAATACTGGTGGACCTGCTGACCACGCATGACCGGCATCCGGCTGTCGAGGATCACGCAGCCCGGTTGCTCAAGATCAGCCTGCGCCAGAAACAGCGGTCCGTCGGCATAGGTGCGGACCGTAAAACCATATCCTTCCAGCATAAATGCCAGCGAATCGCGAACCGATGCATCGTCATCCACCACATGAACCGGCAGCGCCTTCCGCTGCTGGCGTTGCAGCTGTGGCTGGTTATGAAAAGGCTCTTGACCGGAATAAACACGCTCCATCTCACACTCCTTCTGCTTGAGATTTTATGACCGGCAATACAAGGGTCGCGCAGCACCCGCGCGGCTCAGCGGCGGCCAGACTGAACTGACCGCCATGGGCTTCGGCCACATCCCGGCAGATCGCCAAACCCAGCCCCAACCCATCGGCTTTGGTGCTGACAAACGCCTGGGTCAGCGGCGCATCATGCGCGGTTAAGCCCACGCCGTTATCTGCTACGGTAATGTGCAGGGCATCCGGCTGATACAAAGTGGCAATGGTGATAGTGCCCTGCCAGTCCGGTGCCGCGCCCTGGTGCTGCCGGGCCAGACAGGCATCGGCGGCATTGGTGATCACATTTACCAGCACCTGCTGGACGCCCACCGGATCAACCACAACCGAGATCGGCAACCCATGACTGAGACGGTGCAGCCGCAACTGCTTTAGTTGCAAATCATGATCGAGCAGCTCGAGCGTCTCACTCAGCAACTGCTCGATATCACACCGCTCGGTTTTCACCGCCCGCTTGTTGATCAGGTTCCGCAACCGCTGCACGATCGCATCTGCCCGCTCGACCTGGGTATGGATCTTTTCAAACACCGGAAGCAAGTCCTGTGGCGCCCCCCCCTGCGTCCGGTCCAACTGGCTCAGCCGGATTTGCCCCCCTTCGCTGTAATTGCGTATGGCCGCCAGCGGCTGGTTGATTTCATGGGCCAGACTGCTGCCGAGCTCACCGACAATCGCCACCCGCTGGGCGTGCGCCAGTTGCGCACTTTTCTCTTTCAGCCGGTGGGACGTCGCTTCGAGGGCTTTCTGGCTGCGACTGAACCGATATTCCAGCCAGAAGTGGTATATATTTAAAATCACCACCAAAAAGAACGCACTCCAGGCCCAGTGCTGATTCTGCTTGACCCAAATCATCGCCGCCTGCCACCAGGGTTTTTGCAACGGATGCAAATCGAGCGCCTGATACAATTTGTCGACCACCAGCTGGGGGATCGGCGAAGTCCAGCCTGCGGCACCAGCTGCCAGCGCCGCCGGATGATCGCCCGGCATCGCCAGCAGCGCACGGGCGATCGCTTTCGCCATCGTCGTCCCGGCCCGCTCTGTGCGAGCAAACGACCAGTTCGGATAGAGCGGTGTTGACACCTGACAACCATACCCGGGCGGCGACATCGCATTCAGCACCCGGTACTGACCGGCATCGATCAGCCCTTCCTGATGCATGTTCTCCAGCAGGCACACCGGCACGATGGCTGCGTCCACGGCCCCATCCCGCAACTGATACACACCGGCATCCAGCGGAAACCCGACAAAGGAGACGTCTGAAAAATAATGATTGGGATTGAGCCCCTGTCCGGCGACTTCATAGCGCAGGGTTAAATAGCCGCCGAATGCCCTTTCCGCCACGGCGGCAATCGGCATCCCGCTCAACTGTGCCAGCCGGGTATACGGGGAATCCCGGCGCACCACCAGCGCCGAGCCAATGCCATGGGTCGGGCTGACCGGCGAACGGCTGGTCATGGTCGCCAGCCAGGACAGCGCATACTGACGCCCGAGCTGAACCGCCTGACCGGGATTGGTGATCACAAAATCAATCATGCCCAGTTTGACCGCCTGCTCCATTGCCTCTAAATCAAATGGATGGATCACAAACCGGGTGTGCGGGATCTGCGCTGACAGCCAAGCCATGGTCGGCTGCCAGCGCTGTCGGGCCGCCTGTGCGCCGCGAGTCGCCAGTACCCCGACCTCCACCACCGTCAGCGGTGCGCGCTGATCCACTTGAATGATTGCAGTTGCGCTCACGCCCGGTAAATCGCCCGGCAAATCATCGGACGCCGCGCTGCGGCAGGCGGCCGACACTATCAACAGGCTCAGCCCCACTGCCATCCACGCCCACAAAGGTGGCCACTGATTGATTTTTGCAGCGTAGTTCCGTCTCATTTCATTTCCCTGGTTCTGACCACGATTCCCCGCCCCCCTAAAATGCCGCCTCAGCATATCAGCTCTCCCCCGGCAACGGCATTTGTCCCAGATCAAACCAAAGCCGGATATGTGGAAAACCACAATATCAAGCACTTGGCGAATTGCTGACAATTTCCTCAGGCCCATTTCACTGGTCACAACAAAGGTTCGCTATGGATACCACCAAACGACGATTCCTCAACAGCATCGGTGCTATTACCGCCGGTGCCGCCTTAATTCCGGTCGCCGGGACGGTTGCCGCCAGTCCCGTCATTCGCAACAACCAGCTGCCCGAGCGCAAAGGCCAGTCCGGCAAGCGCTACGCCATGGTGATCGACCTGCGCAAATGCGTCGGCTGCCAGGCCTGTACCGTCGGGTGCAGCATCGAAAACCAGGCCCCAATCGGCCAGTTCCGCACAACGGTCAAACAGTACGAAGTCACCCTGGATGACGGCTCGACCGCCACCCAGACCGTCAAGGCATTTACCCTGCCGCGGCTGTGCAACCACTGCGACAACCCGCCCTGCGTCAAGGTCTGCCCGGTGCAGGCAACATTCCAGCGGGAAGACGGCGTGGTGATGGTCGACAACCAACGCTGTGTGGCTTGCGCCTACTGCGTCCAGGCCTGTCCTTATGACGCCCGCTTTATCAACGAGGACACATTAACGGCCGACAAATGCACCTTCTGCGCCCATCGGCTGGAAGCCGGACTGCTCCCGGCCTGCGTCGAGACCTGTGTCGGCGGCGCCCGGATTATCGGCGATCTCAACAATCCAAACAGCGAGATCAACCGCATCATGGCGGAAAACCAGGACGACCTGAAGGTGCTCAAGCCCGAAGCCGGCACCAACCCCCATGTGTTCTATATCGGCATGGATGAACGTTTTACTTCCCAAATCGACGGTCAACCGGCGATCTATGATCCCCAAGGAGCCCACGCATGATGATCACCGAAATTCTTGTCCCGGCGCAGGATGTCGCCTGGCTTCCCTGGGTAGTGCAGTACTTTTTCTACATCGGTTCGGCCTATGCCGCCGCCCTGCTATTTGTGCTCAGCCTGCTGTTTCGCCGTCAGACCAGCCACCGGTTGCGGGCCGCGCTGGTGCTGGTGATGGCGATCGGGGCCATGGTCGGTCCGCTCGCCCTGACCGGCGATCTCCACCAGCCCGGACGCGCCTGGCACTTCTACGCCCATTTCACCCCTTGGTCCTGGATGTCACTAGGATCGCTGTTTTTGCCGATATTTACCGCACTGGCCGTGTTCACGGCCTGGCTGTACCTGCGCGCCGATCTCGCAGCCCTCAGTCAGAGTGAGCGCCCACTGATCCGTAAACTGGCCTGGCTGACGCTGGGGTCGTGGTCAACCCCGAACCACACCCTGCTGGCTTCCGCCATCGTGACGGCGCTGTCCGGGCTGACGATCGCCCTGTATACCGGTGCCGAGATCGCCGTCGTCGCCAGCCGCCCCCTGTGGCACCAACCGGCATCGCCGCTGCTCTGGTTCGTGACCGCATTTTTGGCCGCCGTCGGTTTCACGGCGCTGATCTACAGCCTGTTGCCGTCTGATCGCACCCACTCGGCGCAACTGACGCCGTTTGACCACAGATTACTGCGACAAACCACCACTTCCGCCGCGGTATTGGCGTTCCTGCTGATCCCGATCTGGGCCGCCAACAATCCCGGTTTTACCTTGTATGAGCGCTCAGACTGGATCATCAACCTGTCGGTGTTATCGCTGAGCATGCTGCTGGCCGCGGTGTCCAGCTGGCTGGTCCTCGGGCGCGAGCGGCAAGTGAGCCGACTCAGTCTGGGCCTGCTCACGCTCACCACCCTGGTCGCCGCTTGGCTGACCCGCTGGATCAGCATGATCGAAGTCCAGACCCTCGCCCGCTTTGATGCCGGTCCCTACCCTTATCAGCTGCCGCTCGGCACCAACGGCCTACTCGGCATTGCCGGAATGTTCGGCCTGTGGCTGGCGCTGGCACTGTTGGGATCGGAACTGATCCAGGGCAACGCCAAAACCGGGACCGCACCGCCTGATCCGCACCATCCCATGAACCACCCGCACATCAGCCAGTAAGAGGACAACACCATGGATAAGACAAGACGACAGCTATTAAAATCCGGTCTGGCGGTGGGCGGCGTCGGCGCTTTTGCCGCAGGCTACAGCACCACCGCCAAACACATGTTCGACGGCGTCCTGGAAGGCACCGCCGGGCAAGCCACCCGCCATCCGCACCACGGCAACTCGCTGGCACCGGAAATGACCGTCACCGACAGCGGCCGGGTTATTCCCAACCCGGACCAGCGGGTGGCCCCGTCCATGTGCTTCGGCTGCTGGACCCTGTGCGGGCTGCGGGTACGGATCGATAATCACAGCGACGAGATCCTGCGCATTTCGGGCAACCCGTATCATCCGTTGTCCCATCATGAACAGATCCCTTTTGAAACCCCGGTCAAGCAAGCCTATCTGGGACTCGCCGGAGAGGCCGGGCTGGCCGGACGCTCGACCGCCTGTGCCCGGGGCAATGGAATGATGGAGATCCGCAACAGCCCGTACCGGATCACCCAGCCGCTGAAGCGTGTCGGCAAAAGGGGCGAAGGCAAGTGGATCCCGATCAGCTACGAGCAGCTCATCGAAGAAATCGTTGAAGGCGGCGATCTGTTCGGCGAGGGCCATGTCAACGGCCTGCGGGTGATCCGCGATCTCGACACCCCGCTCGACCCGGCCAACCCGGAATACGGCCCCAAAGCCAACCAGTTGCTGGTCACCAATGCCGGAAACGAAGGCCGGGATGACATTCTCAAGCGCTTTGCCTTCAACAGCTTCGGCACCCGCAATTTCGGCCACCACGGCTCTTACTGCGGCTATGCGTTCCGCGCCGGTTCCGGTGCCCTGATGAGCGATCTGGACAAATTCGCCCACTTAAAACCGGACCTTGACCATGCCGAATACGTGCTGTTTATCGGCATGTCTCCCGCTCAGGCGGGCAACCCGTTCAAACGTCAGGCGCGCCAGCTGGCCGAGGCCCGTAGCGAGCGCCAGTTTGACTACACCATTGTGACCCCGAGCCTGCCGGCCGGATCGTCCAGTCTGGCGGCGGGAGATAACAACCACTGGTTGCCAATCAACTCAGGTACCGATTCGGCACTGGTGCTGGGGATGATCCAGTGGATCCTCACCCACGAGCGCTACAATCACCGCTTCCTCGCCCAGCCGGGCGTCCCGGCGATGAAGCAGGCCAACACTGCCCACTGGTGTAATGCCACCCATCTGGTGATCAGCGATGACCACCATCCGCGTAACGGCAGTTTCCTGCGCGCGTCGGATGTCAATCTGGACTATACCGGCCAGCCCTTATCGGACACCGACCCGTTTGTGATTGTCGACGCAACATCCGGCACATTGGGCATTCACACCCAAACCGGCGAGGCGGCACTGTTTGTCGATCGTGAAATCGCGCTCGGCAACGGCCCGGTGCGGGTGAAATCGTCCCTGCAACGACTGAAAGAAGCCGCATTCAAATACGATCTCGCCTTTTACAGCGCCCAGTGCGGCATTGCCGAAGAAACCATTGTCGATCTGGCCCGCCGCTTTACCAGCCACGGCACCAAAGCGGTGGTCGATACCCATGGCGGCAACATGCACACCAACGGTTTTTATAACTCGTTTACCATCCTGATGCTCAATGCCCTGGTCGGGAATATTAACTGCAAAGGCGGTGCGATGGCCAAAGCCGGGGGCTACCCGACCGCAGCGGCCGGACCACGCTATGACTTCACCAAATTTCAGGGCAAGGTCAAACCCAAAGGGGTGTTCCTGTCGCGCAGCAAATTCCCGTATCACAAAACCAGCGAGTACAAACGCCGCATCGCGGCCGGGCAGTCGCCCTACCCGACACGGGCCCCCTGGTATCCGATCTCGGCACCGCTGCTGACCGAGCATTTGTCCGCCGCGATTGACGGGTATCCCTATCGCCTCAAAGCCTGGATCAACCACATGGCCAATCCGCTGTACGGGGTGCCGGGCCTGAGCAATTTGCTGCGCGACAATCTGGCCGATCCCAAGCAGCTCGGCCTGATTGTTTCGGTCGATGCCTTTATCAATGAAACCACGGCGCTGTCGGATTATCTGGTGCCTGACACCGTGACCTATGAAAGCTGGGGGATGGCCGTGCCCTGGCACGGGGTGCCGACCAAAAGCGTCACCGCCCGCTGGCCGATTGTGAAACCGCTGACAGAAAAAACCGCCGACGGCCGGGCCATCAACCTGGAGAACTTCTTTATTGATGTGGCGAAAAAGCTCGAGCTGGGCGGCTTCGGCGAGCGGGCAATTCAGGACAGCCACGGCAACTGGCACCCGATCCACAGCGCTGACGACTATTACCTGCGGGCGGCGGCCAACTTAGCGTACGTCAAAGGCGGGGTCCCGGCCGCCAGTGCCGAGGATATCGTCTGGTCCGGACTTGACCGCCTGCTCCCGGCGATGCAACACGTGCTGACCCCGGAAGAAGTCCAGCGGGTTGCCTTTATCTTCGCCCGCGGCGGGCGGTTCGAGAATGCCGATCAGGCGTACCGCGACACGCAAATGCGTCACCAATGGACAAGGCCGCTATCGATTTGGAACGAAAAGGTCGGCACCTCGCGCAACACCTTATCCGGCAAGCTGTACAGCGGCTGCCCGACCTGGTACCCGCAACAATTGGCGGACGGAACGCCCTTGGCGGAACGCTATCCGGCAACAGAATGGCCGTTCACCCTGACCAACTTTAAATCAAATATCCACAGTGCGGTTTCAAACCTCTCGCCGCGCCTGAATTCGATCAAAGGAGTCAACCCGGTCTATATCCATCCGGACGATGCCGCCCGGCTGGGGATCCGCACTGGGGACACCTTTGAGATCGAAACCCCAAGTGCCAGTACCCGGGCGCTGGCGATGGTCATTCACGGCGTCAAACCCGGCACCTTAGGCATTGAGCATGGTTTCGGCCATCAGGAGCTGGGCGAGCGGGCCCACTGGATTGGCGATCAACAGCAACCGGTGAAGATGAAGTCCAGTGACGGGATCAACATCAATGATATCGGCCTGATTGACCCGACCCGGGAAGGCAAAGGCGTCCTGCTCGACTGGGTGGTCGGGGCGGCTGCCCGCCTCGCCCTGCCAGCCCGGATCCGCAAAGTGTAAGCCGCCCATCGGCGTGATCTGGCTGTCCCTGCAGGCGTCCCGCAGGCAGGGGCAGCTCACAGTTTCCCCGTTGATGTGGAAACCCACAATAGCCGCGCCGACAGCCATCACGATAATCGGTGGCTCAATCTAAAACCACATAAAATGAGTGAGATATGTCGACACGAACCCTACATTTCACGCTGCTCGGTATCGTGCTGATGAGCACCGGCGCCGTGGCCTCCCCACCACCCGCGGCGGCAGTTTGCGTCAGTTGCCACGGCAACGACGGCCAGGGCGCGCCGAACATGGCCCCAATGATTGCCGGACTGCATCCGAATTATATCGCTGACCAGTTGGATCACTTCTCGTCCGGCAAACGCCAGGATCCAATGATGAAAAGCATGGCCGATGGCCTGACCGATCCGACAGCCCGGACACAAGTGATTGATTACTTCGCCACACTTCCGAGCCAATTGCTGACGCATCCAGAGAAACGTGGCGCGGATGCCGCAATTTACAGCCAGCCACGCAAGCTGGTTTATCAGGGTGATTGGGATCGCAACATTCCGGCCTGTGCCACCTGTCACGGCGCCAGCGGCACCGGTGTTGCCCAATTTCCGCGTCTGGCCGGTCAGCATGCGGACTATCTGAAAAAGCAGCTCAGCGCTTGGAAGCAAGGTACCCGCAGCGGCGATCACGACGCCATGATGGCCAGCATCGCCCGTCAGCTGACCGATGATGAAATCAGCAACTTAGCCTTTTACTTCGCCTCATTACGCTACTAAGGAGCCAGGATGACTTACCGTATCACGCTGCTGGCTGCCCTGCTGGCCAGCGCCCCGCTTGCTGCCGACACCTTGCCAGATCGCCAAACTGAACTGCCGGCCGTCGCCAAAAAGGCCAATACCGATTACCTCAAACCACGTCCGCTGACGGCGATCCCCGACACCGAGTTCGGCCGTAAAGTCAAATACGGCTATTCGCTGTTTGTCGACTCGCAGCAAATGCGCGGCCGGTATGTCGGCAACGAGCAAAACTGCGTCAACTGCCACATGCAGGCCGGGATGAAAGCCAATGCCGCGCCGCTGTGGGCCGCCTATACTGCCTATCCGGCATACCGTAAGAAAAACGATAAGGTCAACACCTACGGCGATCGGATCCAGGGCTGCTTCGATTATTCGATGAACGGCGTGCCGCCGGACAATCACTCGCCGGAGCTGGTCGCGCTCAGTGCCTACGCCTACTGGCTCACCATGAGTGGTTTACTCGATAAATACGGCCTGCACGAGACGCCGGTTCCGGAACTGAGCGATGCTGAACTGATCATCGGCGGCAAGCGCGAAGACTTCATTCTACCGGCTGAAATTGCGGCTGATTTTCCGGTCAGCGAACGCGGCAATCTTGCCGGTCGCGGCTATCCAAAGCTGCCGAAACCCGCAGAGGAACCCTCCATTGCACGCGGTAAGCAGGTGTACCAATCAACATGCGCCGTTTGCCATGCGAGCGATGGCCAGGGGATCAAAGGCGCGGACGGCACCCAGTATTTTCCGCCGCTGTGGGGCAAAGATGCCTTCAACTGGGGCGCCGGGATGCACCGAATCAATACCGCAGCCTTCTTCATCTATGAAAACATGCCGTTGGGGAAAAGTGTTCAGCTGACCGAGCAGCAGGCCTGGGATGTCGCCGCGTACATGAACAGTCATGAACGGCCACAGGACCCGCGCTACCGGGGCGATCTGGACGCCAACGACCAGCGCTATCACAAGCATCAGGGTTACTACGGCGATGCGATAGACGGTCACAAGCTCGGCAGCCGTGCCTATCCGACCGCGACGGTCGATCCGCAGCCAAGCATCTGAGCCGTGAAAGGACCTGAAGGGGATCTGTTCGTCCTGCGGGATGCAGGACGAACAGAGCAGACACTAGGACAGACGTCAGGAGGTTAACTGCTCAGCGTCAGTCCGTCGGTCGTCGACACCGACTGCGTAGTGGTGGTGTAGGTTTTCTCTTTGACGGTAGAGAGCAAGTGCCAGGTGGCGGTGACTTGAGCCTGCGTTACATCCAGGCGCATAAAGCCGCGCTGCTGCAGGTTGGTCCAGAACAGCTCGCCAACCAGGTTCGGCATGAATGTCTCCACCTGAGTGATCATCGCCGTTTCCAGCCCCAGATACTTTTCCATCCCCGGCGATGACACCGAGCTGGTCGCAAACTCTACCCCGACCGGATCGCCGCCGTGGGTTTTCAGTTCACTGCACCAGGCGTTATGGGTATCTCCCGCCAACGAGATCAGCTTTTTACCGAGGCCGGAAGCCACCCCGTACAGCCATTCGCGCTCCTGATAGTAACCATCCCAGGCATCTAAGTTATACGGCAATGAAAGCGGATCGCTGGACGGATCGTTCAGGTAAGCCGCGATTGCCTGCTGGACCGCCTGCATCGCTGCCGGACGTTGTGCGTCAGTGGCTTGGTATAACCCCAGCATGGCCTGCATCACGGTGCTCGGTAGCTCCATTTTCGCCATCAGGATCTGCTGCCCCATCAGGCTCCAGGTGGCTGAGTTGGCCGCCATTTTCCCTTGCAGCCAGTTTTTCTGATCCGCCCCCAACAGTTGGCGCGGCGTCGTCTTGGCCTCGGTCACCAGCGCGCCGATTGCTGCCGGGGTCGGATTGTCCAGAGCGAAATAATCCAGCGCCTGATCACGGGCCACCACCCGGGTGTCCAGCATATACAGATCCAGCAAATTGCCGAGCGAGAAATCCCGATAGATCAATACACTGGAAGCCGGGTTTTCCCGCACCGGCATCCACTCGACCCAGGCAGCAGCCGCAGCGGCACGACGCTCCAGGAACACGCCTTCGTCCGCCTGATGATTTTCCGCCCCTTCGCGCCAGGTATCGTTGGCAATTTCATGGTCATCCCACACCGCGATCATCGGCAAAGCCGCATGCATCGCCAGCAGATCGGCATCCTGACGATACTGGGCATAACGGGCACGGTAATCTTCCAGTGTCAGACATTCAGTTCCACCACTCGGCACCCGGCCCAGTTGCTCGGCATCTTCGGTGGCATATTCACCCAGGCCGTATTCGTAGATGTAATCTCCCAGGTGCAGCACGGCATCCAACGGCGCTTGCTGGTGTTGATTGAGAATTTCGCGGTAGGCGTGGAAGTAACCCGCTGGATAGTTGGCGCAGGAAATCACAGCCAGAGACGCCCGGTCGAGCGCCCCCTCTGCCAGGGTTTTAGTGGTGCCAATCAGGCTGTCAACGCCGTTGCAGCGAAAGCGGTAGAAATATTGGGTTGCAGGGTTCAGCTGATCGACATCGACTTTGACGGTGAAATCCCGCGAAATGTCCGTATTTTCCTCACCACTGCGAACCAGCTGATGAAAATCGCGATCCGTGGCGACTTCCCAACTCACCGTCGCCTGACGCGCGGTGGTTGTCACCCGGCTCCAGATAATCACCGCCTGTTGCGTTGGATCGCCACTGGCCACCCCATGTTCAAATGCAACCGCAGCAGTGCTCCTACTCAGAGCAGTGGTATTTTCATTCTCACATCCCAGCAAAGTGGCAGCCACCGCTCCGGATGACAGGGTCCGCATGAAGTCTCGACGCGACAAAGACATAATCTTTCCTTTGTTATTATGAAGTTACCTGGTCTAACCAGTGCGACGAGACTCACATGATTTGATGACAATTGGGTGACAGTTATTTGATAGAATTTTGAATCTTACGATTTTTCCAGCGCATTGACCGACGTTTGCCACAATACAGCGCCATTTCCCTGCTGTGCCAGCGTATCTTGCGGGTTTCTCAGGTAACATTTTTTCATCGACAGGCACCCGCAACCGATACATTCCCCCAGCTCGTCACGCAAGCGCTGAAGCTGGCGGATCTTGTCATCCAGCCGGTGCTGCCATTGCCGTGCCAGATGCTCCCATTCTTCCTGCGTTGGTGCATGATCGAGCGGCAACGCCGCCAGCGCCAGCTTGATCTCTTCCAGGGACATCCCCAATTGTTGCGCCGTTTTGATCACCGCGATCCGCCTCAGCACGCTGCGATCATAACGGCGTTGATTGCCGGCATTGCGGCGGCTGAGGATCAAGCCTTTCTCCTCGTAAAAATGCAGCGTCGAGACACTGACCTCGCCCCGTTTAGCCACTTGTCCGACTGACAATTCCATCGTCTGCTCCCTTTCTTGATCCATTCCGATTTCGGTTGTCGTAGATATTAAACTATTTGCTGTTGACCTCAAGTTAACCTGAGGTATTAGGCTAAAGCAAATTCAAACGAACAAGGCCTCCCAATGTACAACAAAACCCTCCCTTATCTCGGCGGACGCTTCTTTGACGGCATCTCGTCCGGGATGTTCATGATGGCGCTGCCCTGGATCCTGATCACCGAATCCGGCTCCGGCAGCTTTGTCGCCCTCATCACGCTGATCTGTACCCTGTCTTCTTTCCTGCTGACCCCGATCCTTTCAACTCTTATTGATCGTCACTCGCGTAAAGCCATTCTGGTCTGGGTGCAGGTGATCCAAACCACCACCGCGCTGTTGGTGATGATTGCCGCGCTCAACCAGCTCGCCTCCCCCTGGTTGCTGGCTGCGGCACAGTGGATCTTCTGGATCACTAATGACGTTGCCTGGTCGGCCAATAATGCCTTTACCCAGGAAAACTACAGCCGGGAAGAGTACGCCCGAATCACCGGACATCAGGAAGTGGTGATGCAGCTGACGATGCTGGGCGCCGGCGGGGCCGGGATCGTCCTGCTTGAACTGTGGTCGATGAGCGAGTTTGCCCTGTTTGCCGTGGTTGCCTCAGGATTATCCGCACTGTGCTACACGCTTACCCCGTATCATCGCAAGCTCTCCCGGGCTTCAGCGAGCATCCCCTTCAGCCAGCAACTCAAGGAAACCGGCCACCTGTTCAGGCTGCAACCTCATTTTTACCTGTTTCTGGCCCTGTCCTGTCTTTCTTATCCGATGCTGACCTACCTGGCCAAACTGGTACCGATCTACTTTGCCGAACGGGGGATCAGCGGCATGTGGTTTGCCAGCTGGAATGTCAGTTACGGCATCGGGGCACTGATCTGCGGTCTGATCGTCGCAAAGCTGCTCCGCACCGTGGTGTTCGAGCGGGCGATGCTGATTTCCATGATGGCGATGAGCCTGCTGTTGATCGCCATGTCGCTTTATCTGTCTCCGCAAATCATGGTGGTCCTGGTAGTCATTATTGGGTTCTTCAATTCATTCAACCGCATCGCCCGGATCACCAAAATGAACCATGAAATAGCCATTGCCCAGCGCGGCAGAATCGACGGCGGACTGAAACTGTTTTCGACATTGGCTCAAAGTGCCAGCTACGTCCTGATTGCCCTGCTGTCGCATTACGATCTGACGGTCTACGGTTTTCTCAGCATTGCTCTGGTCATGCTGCTGAGCACCCTGGTGATGATCCAGCTCTATCGCCGCGGCGCCCATCAGACCAATCTCAGCACAGCCACCCCGCAAGCGGCCTGACAGGACATGAAGCTGGGGAGCCAAGCGCCCCCAGCCAAACGTCAGAGACAGCTATACTGTGAATTTGCAAGTATTAAACGGAAAGCGGGCTGGCCATGGCACTGACAAAAACGCCATTAGAGAAAGGCTTTGAAAAACTCTATCACCCGTTTCAGGCCTTTATCCAGAGCCAGACGACTGCAAGCCTGCTCCTACTGATCTGCGTTCTCATCGCCCTTGTGATCGCGAATTCTCCCTGGGCTCCGGGCTACCAGGCCCTCATTGATACCCCGGTCGGCTTTATCTTCGGCGATCATACCTTTGCCATGAGCCTCAAACACTGGGTCAACGACGGTCTGATGACCTATTTCTTTTTCCTGCTCGGGCTGGAAATCAAGCGCGAGATCCTGGTCGGCGATATCAACAGCCTGAACACCTTTCTGCCGATTGCCGCCGCCGCACTGGGCGGCATGCTGGTTCCGGCAGTGCTCTATCTGTCGCTAACCTTCGGCACTGAGGTCAGCATGGGCTGGGGGATCCCCATGGCCACCGACACCGCGCTGGCGGTAGGTATTCTGGCACTTCTGGGGCGCCATATTCCGGCAGCGGCCTTTATCTTTCTGACCGCGCTGGCCATCATTGACGACATTGGTGCGATTCTGGTGATCGCCCTGTTCTATTCTGACGCGATCAGCCTGCCGCATCTGCTCGCCTGCGCCATCTTGCTGCTGACCCTGCTGTTGTTCAACCTGCTCGGCGTTCGGAAGCCCGGCCTTTACCTGGCCGTCGGCGCCGGGCTCTGGGCTGCGATGCTGGGCTCCGGGATCCACGCGACCGTTGCCGGGGTGCTGGTTGCAGTCACCGTCCCGGCACGCCCCAAACAGGAACCGGCCTGGTTTATTCATCGGCTGCGCAATTTGCTGTTTCGCTTTGAACACATGGAAAAAGAACGCGCCGACGATACGCCGATCCTGGGGGAGCCCTCGCAACACACAGTCGCGCTGCATATCCATCAGGCGGCCGAGCAAGCCACCACACCGCTGCGCCGCTGGGAGCAAGTCCTTCAACAGCCGGTGGCCCTGTTCATTCTACCGGCATTTGCCCTGACCAACGCCGGGATCCCCATCAAGACGGATCTCCTCCTCAATATTGTTTCTCACCCGCTGGCATTGGGGATCATCGCCGGGCTGGTGTTCGGGAAAACCATCGGGATTTCGCTGTTTTGCTACCTGGCGTTGCAACTCAGGCTGGGACAGTTGCCGGGGAAAATGACCTTTCGCCATGTCATCGGGTTAAGCTTTCTTGGTGGAATTGGATTTACCATGTCGATTTTCATCAGTGAGCTGGGATTCAGCGGCCAGCACGAAGCACTGGTGTTGGCCAAAACGGCCATTATCGTCGCGTCGCTTTTTGCCGGGATCGGCGGTTATGTGTGGTTTAGATTTCGCGCCTGAGCCCGCCCGGAAACGGATGCGGGCAGAACATCTTTGATGTCTATCGCAAGGTCAGAAAATTTCTCCCTGCCTTAGGTGCAATTGGTTTAATATAATAATGCGTATATTATCAAAAACCAGCGCCAACGGTGCGCACGGCAGACGGGATACATGAATTTAAAGAGTCGATTAAGAGATAACTATCGGTATGTAGAACCCAATTTAGTTATCGTTGGCACCTTCGGAATGATCGGATTCCCCGCCTATTACGTCATCTGGCATCACCTGTTCCCGCAAGGTTATGAGAATTTAACGCTCCGTTTAATCTGCTCCGTATTATTTATTCCGTTTGTGATTAAAAATCACTTACCGGCATTTTTCACCCGGTTTAAATACCTCCATTTTGCCTTTTCCGTCGGCGTCGGACTGCCGTTCTTCTTCTGTTTTATGATGATCAAAAATGACTGGTCCATCATCTGGATGATGTCATTTTTGGCCAGTATCTTCCTGTCGATTCTCTTGATCTATGACTGGCTGCTGGTCCTGATTATTTCATCCCTCGGCCTGCTGGCAGCATTCGGTCTTGCTTTCCTGCTGGACGGCGGCATTGAAGTCGGCGGATTTCAGTGGTCGTATGTCGTCGTATTCAGTTTCGCCTATTTCGCCGGGGTGATTTTCAATTATCGCAATCAGGCAGAAAACAAAAACCGAATGCTGTTCGCCCGCTCTTTCAGTGCCGGGATTGCGCATGAAATGCGTAATCCGCTCAGTGCCTTATATAGTTCTCTGGAAGTTATCCGCGAAATACTGCCCGAGCCTGACAAACAGCAGCCTTGTGCCCTGACACAAACGCAACTGGCGCATATTCATGCCATCATCAACAATGATCTGGCGATCATTGACAGCGGCAATGAGACCATCAACCTGATGCTGAGCTCGATCAATAACCAGAAAATTTCCAACGACTCGTTCCAGAGTTATTCGTTGGTCCGGGTGATCGAGCACGCCATTCGCAATTACGGATACAAAAGTGCCGCCGAGCAACAGCTCATTACTTTTCACTATGATAAAGATGCGATATTTTTCGGCAGTGATCACTTGCTTCGCTACGTCATCTTTAACCTGATTAAAAACGCGCTGCATTACGAGAAAAAAAAGGATTTCGCGATCACCATTACCCTGAAAACCAGCGGTGTCCAAAATGTGATTACGGTGAAAGATACCGGGGTCGGCATCTCCAAAAACCACCTCCCCTATATTTTCGATGAGTTTTTTACCTACGGTAAAAAAAGCAACACCGGCCTCGGGCTGCCGTTCTGTAAGAAAGTCATTACGGCATTTAAAGGCCACATCAATTGCCGTTCCAGCCTGGGGCACTGGACCGAATTTACCATCACGCTGCCGAAATCCCACTCCAACACCATCTCAAGTTTCAAGCGCAAATTACTGGCCAATAAATCCCTGCTGTATGTAGGACAGAATAACAACGCTTATCTGTCATTGCAGCGGCTGGCATTCTATAACGGGTTTAAAGTTAGCCTGGTGTTCCCATCCGGCGTCACCGCACTGGACGCAACAACCCTCAGCCAGGATTTAATCATCGTCGATCTCGATACCGTGATGCAGAGCCAAGGGGCACTAACATCTCTGAGCCAACTCCTGAACGATGCCGAAAAGCCCGCGCTCTATCTCCACCAACAGGCACTGTCGCATTACGGGACATTCAATCCTCCGCCCAATTGCCGCTTTAGTCCGAATCGCAAAAACATTAATCATTTGGTACAGGAGATTGCGAACTGCTTTTTTGAACCGTCATCATCGCTGATGCTGAATGCCCCGGATAAAGCCGTCAGCAACACCGTGATGATCGTGGATGACAATGCCTCGCTAAGGACATATTCGGGGATCTTACTGGAAAAAAGCGGTTACCAGATTGTCTATGCCGAAAATGGTCAGATGGCCCTGAATTATCTGGAACATAACCCCATTGATGTCATTTTGATGGACCTGGACATGCCGCAGATGGGCGGCGTGGAAACGGCCCGGCATATTCGCCGGGACAAGCGATTCAGGCACACTCAAGACGTTCCGATCATTTGTTATTCCGGCGGACTCAACAGCGATGAGCAAAATGAATTAAAGCGGCAGGGTATTAACGATTTTTTAAACAAGCCCTCCCCTAAAGAACAACTCTTGTCCAAAGTCGCGGATTGGGTCTGAAAGACAGAAATCAGCCCGGTATTCTAGATACCGGGCTGTGTGTTATGCCGCAGAAAGGATCAGATCACCCGCAATTGCATCTTCTGCACCTTCCCGGCGACATACGACATCACGAACGGCGCTGGCCCGTCATCACTTTCGGCTCGTCATCACTTTCGGCTCAATCAGACTGCACGCCGAGAGAATATGATCGATCTCTGCATCAGTGACATCGCTGTTAACTGAAAACCGCACCAGGTTTTTGTTTTTCGGCGTCGCCGGCTGGCAAAACACCGAGCCAAACACCTGACAGGCTTCCAAATGATCGCGTACGATTTCCGTCTGATCTTCCGGGCCGGTTTCCAGTGCAATGATCTGGGATTCACTCTGAATATGAAAACCCAGGGCTCTTAATCCCTGACGCAGCTTCTCCGACTGCACAAACAGTCGCTCACGACGCGCATCTCCCGCTTTGATGACCGCCAGGGTGGCCTTGAGCACCTCGATTTCATGATTGAGCAGGGCTGAGCTGAAGATTGCCGGATGGGCAACAAACGGCAGGCACTGTCCAATTTTCTGACTACATAAAATCGCGCCCGCCCGGTAGGCAAAACTTTTTGCCAGGCTGACCGTCAGAAAATCCACATCGTCGGTCAAGCCCAACTCAGCAACCAAACCGGCTCCTTGCGGCCCGTGGGTTCCCAATGAATGTGACTCATCGACCAAAATGGCACACCCACTCTGTTTTGCCAACGCGACGATCTCGGTGAGCGGCGCGACGGTACCCAAGGTGCTGTATACCGAATCCACCAGAATCAACCCGGGACCATGGCGGCGGATCAATTTGCCCAGCTGACGGACATTGTTGTGCAGAAACGGATGGATCTCCCCCTGAGCATGACGGGCACCATCCCACAATGACATATGGGCAAAGAAGTCGATATACACCGGTGTATTCGGTGGCAGTACCGTTTGGATCAGCCCGATGTTGGCAGCCCACCCCGATTGCGACAGGATACAATGCTCATAGCCCGTGTACTGGGCCAATTGCTGTTCGAAGCTGTCGACTTCCAGGTCTTTGTGCAAGAAAATCGCGGACATCACCACGTCTTTGCGTCCCTTTTCGAGAGCAGCAAAATACGCGTCACGAATCTTGTCATGATTCGAGATGGCCAGGTAGTCGTTACTTTGTAAAACAATCGCACCTTCACTCGGCTGTTGTCCAAGCACCAGGTGCTGTTGGTTTTTACGGGGGTAGATGAGCTCGGTTAGATGAGATTCAATCTTTTTTTTACGAACGAAGGCAATGCTTTCGGGGATTGGATAAGAGTGTTCATAATATACCTCATTGATTATTTATATCGATAACAGGCATATTCCAGTCTCATCTTCTGACAAGACTGTCATTATGCCTATTGACCAATATAAAACAACAAGGCGCAGATGTACGCACCAAGGTGCAATGCAATTGATTACAATCTCAATTTTTTTGCTGAAGTGAGCGGAAACTATACGAAACACCGGCGCATGGCGCTATTTTTCCGTATGCATATACTTTTTCTTATAATCCGAAGACTTAGCAAACAATGCAAACGGCAGTACCGGCAGAATAATACCCCAGGCATACTGCAGATGATTGTGCTCCAACACCAGATAGCTACTCATCAGTGAAATGCTGACGATCAATACAATAAACAACCGATGAAGGTTGGGAAATTGATTGGAAAAAATAGCATATTGTCTAATCATGGTTCCTGCTCAGTCACTGATAAAAAGTGAAACACTTTATTTTAATTGTTGTAGATACCGCCCACCCATCATAATCACTATCTGGTGTAGGGCTATAGTTTTGGTCAACTTTTACTAATATTTCAGAAAGTTGCACAAAAATATGTTGCCAATGTAATACAAATCGCGTGCTATAACTTTAAATATTTGATTCGCAGTCATAAATTTTGAAAATCAGACCCCGTTTTCGTTTCAATTTTTGATGGAAGATCAACCTTTCAGACACGCCAATTGAAAACACACGATCCAGCTCACAAGTTTCAGACCGCCTGCGTTTTTTCTGACTTTAAATCCACACAAACACGCAATTTCAGTTCGTTCCGAACAGCAGATCATACTGCACTTGATGCACATCCGATGTCTTTGCCGCGATGACACGCCCAGCGGCGGAGATTATGCCTATCATGTGACATTTTTATGACACCAAACATCACTCTCATCCCCCGACAAGTTTGTATTTGTGGCTAACGACACCTATGTTTTTGCATAGATTAGAAAAACAAAAGGTGAGTACAACGTATGGATGCACTAACGAATTTAATCACCGCTATTAACGCTCAGGTATGGGGCGTGCCGATGCTGGTGATGATCCTCGGTGTGGGTATTTTCCTGACCTTTGGTCTCAGGCTGATGACCATTCTGAAAATAGGTACCGGATTCAAATTACTGTGGGCCGGCCGGGCTTCGAAAGCGGAAGAAGATAAGCAAGGGGAAATTAGTCCGTACAATGCCCTGATGACGGCACTTTCTGCAACGGTCGGCACCGGGAATATCGCCGGGGTGGCAACGGCCATTTTTCTTGGCGGGCCCGGAGCGTTGTTCTGGATGTGGTGTACTGCGCTGGTCGGGATGGCGACCAAATACGCGGAGGCGGTCTGCGCCGTGAAATACCGGGAAACCGACGAGGACGGCAACCACGTCGGCGGGCCAATGTATTACATCAAGAATGGCCTGAGTCATAAATGGGCCTGGATGGGGACGGCCTTTGCCATTTTCGGGGCCGTTGCCGGGTTTGGGATTGGCAATACGGTGCAGTCCAACTCCGTTGCTGCCGCCATGCACAGTAGCTTCAGCGTTCCGACCATGCTGTCCGGCTTTGTCATGATGATTCTGGTCGGCCTGGTCCTGGTCGGCGGGATCAAACGGATTGCTGATGTCGCCGGGAAACTGGTGCCGTTGATGGCTGTCTTCTATGTCGGTTCCGGCCTGCTGATCCTCGGGATCCACATTGCAGACATTCCGGCAGCCATCGGCCTGATTCTGACCAGCGCCTTCAGCCCGGTTGCCGCGCAAGGTGGTTTCGCCGGAGCCGCCGTCTGGGCTGCCATCCGATTCGGCGTCGCCCGGGGCATCTTCTCCAACGAAGCCGGTTTAGGCAGTGCTCCCATCGCCCATGCTGCCGCTCAGACCCGGAACCCGGTCAATCAGGGATTAGTGGCAATGCTCGGAACCTTTATTGATACGATAGTCATTTGCAGCATTACCGGACTGGTGATTGTGGTCACCGGAGTCTGGCAAAGCGGCGAAACCGGCGCTGCCCTGACCTCGTCTGCATTTGCCGCCACCTTACCCGGCGTCGGCGATTACCTGGTCGCGATTTCGCTGTCGATCTTTGCCTTTACCACTATTCTCGGCTGGAGCTTTTACAGTGAAAAATGTGTTCAGTTTCTGTTCGGTGTGAAGGCGATTATTCCCTTCCGCATTCTGTGGATCATCGCGGTGCCGATCGGCGCGACCGGATCGCTGGAGTTTATCTGGCTGTTGGCCGACACCCTCAATGCCATGATGGCCATCCCGAACCTGATTGCCCTTTTGCTGCTCAGTCCGGTGGTGTTCAAGCTGACCCGCGAATACTTTGCTGCCCAGGCAGAGAGCACTCAGAAGTCAGAATAATTTCAGCCGCATATCGATCAAAACAGCATCCCGAAGGATGCTGTTTTGGTCTCAGGCCAGCGATTGCTGACCGCATGCCGAAAGACGGCATCACCCTTGGGTGACAACGCCCTGAACATGCGCCAGAAATTGCGCCGTATCCATTTCACCGACAACCCGATGCTGGTCTAACTCCTGCCCCTCGCTGTCAAAAAACAGAATGGCCGGAGGGCCGAACAGCTGATACTCCGCCAGCCAGGCGGCCTGGGCCTCCGTATTTGCCGTGACATCCAGCTTGTGCGCGTTCAACTGGGCGAGTAGGTCGCGCACTTGCGGATCTCGGAACACGGTTCTGTCCATCACCTTACACGAAGCGCACCAGTCGGCATACAAGTCCACCATGGTGATCTGGCCTGCCGGTGCGGCTTTGATCCCGGCAACCAGCGTCTCCACCGACGTTGTCTTCTGGAACGGGCTGACTTGCGCGGCAGCCGCCGGCTGTCCGCCCCCGCCGAGCTGGCTCAGAGGATCGAAGGGATCTTCAGCGCCGGTCATCATCCCGATAAACAGCATCACCCCGTACACCAGTGACACGAAAGCCAGTGATTTCCGGGTTCGTTGCCAGCCACTTTGCGCCGCTTCCAGCGCCCCGAAATGGATGGCACTGCCAATCAAGAGTGCTGCCCACAAGCCCAGTGTCACCCAAGCCGCTGCGAACCGGCTCACCAGCAGGATCGCTACGGCCAGCAACATCACCCCGAAGAGGTGTTTCACAGCAATCATCCACGGACCGCTACGTGGCAGGAACTTCCCGCCCGAGGTGCCGATCACCACCAGCGGCACGCCCATCCCGAGGGCCAGAACGAACAAGCTGGTTCCGCCGACGACCCAATCCTGCGTGGTCGAGACATACAACAAGGCTCCGGCCAGCGGCGCAGATACGCACGGCGAAACCACCAGCGCGGACACCGCGCCCATCACGAACACCGTCAAGGCTTTGCCGCCACTCAGGCGCTGCGACTGACTGTTCAGTGCCACCTGCAAGCGGGAAGGCAGTTGCAGCTCATACAGCCCAAACATGGCCAGCGACAACACAACGAACAGCGCCGCAAACAGGCTCAGGACCCAGGTTTGCTGCATCGCCGTTTGCAAGTTCAAGCCCTGACCCATCGTCGCGGTCACCACCCCGGCCAACGCATAGCTGGACGCCATGCCCAGCACATAGGCCAGTGAAATCCGAAATCCTTTCCAGCCGCTCATCGACTCTCCCTGACCGCCGATAATACTCGACAGGATCGGGATCATCGGCAGCACGCAAGGCGTGAGAGACAAGCCCAGCCCCAGCAGGAAAAACAGGCCCATGGCTTGCAGGAAGCTGGCATTTTGCAAGACTGCCGACAGGCCCTGCGTATCCTGGGCCAAGTCAGTCTCCAGCGCTAAACTGTTCTGCTGCGCTAAATTATTCTCCAGCGCTACAGGCCGGGCGCTCACCTGGCTTTGAGGCTGCGCCGGAGCAGATGCCGCGTTCAGCGCCAGCTTCTTAGTTTGCGGCAGATAGCACAAGCCATCATCGGCACAGCCCTGGAAGCGAACTTTAGCCGTCCCCTCTCCCCGGTAAGGAATCGTGATGCTCAACGGCTCATGATATACCTTCACCAACCCGAAGTTCGGGTCCTGCTGCTGCTCCGGCGTCAAGGCATAACGCGGCTCACCCAGCTCCAGCGTCTCGTCAACGGCTTTAAACGAAAAGCGCTTGTGATACAGGTAATATCCGGCAGCCGTATCAAATTGCACCACCAGTTCACCGCCATCGGGACCGGCTTGCTGGTGATAGGAAAACGGAAAGGCCTGCTCAACCGGCAGGAAGGTTTTCTCGTCCGATGCCCAAGCCGTCAGGCTCATGCACAACGTCAGGAAGAGACCGACCAGCCACTGGGCAGCAGGTGAAATCATTGAGGTAGTCCTTTTCATGATGTTAAAAATCTTGTGTCTTGATGAACATTCAGCTGGTGATCCACCAGCGCAAAACCGACCGGTTCAGCAACCGTCAACGTCGGATCAATCGTCAGCGCCGTACTGAAAATACCGGCCTGCAGTGCGGTGGGTGCCACTACAGTTGCGGACAGCACCTGATGATGGGTGCCCTGCGCCGCTAAAATATGGGACGTTTGCTGATCAGAAAACTGATGCTGGCGGGCATAATGCGCAGACGTCGTCAGGGCCTGATCGCGCAGCGGCAGTGCAAACAGTGGCTGCGACGGATCGCGGGGATTACGAACCGCAACCACAAAATCACTGCCGTCCGGCTTCCCGCCGGCGACCCGGAGATCGCCGCCAAAGTTGACCAAAATCCCATCCACATGTGCAGCCAGCGCGATCTCCACCGCCTGATCCACCGCCACTTCCTTAATCACGCCACCGAGATCAACCCGGGTATGCGAGTGGTGAAAACGGATCCCGCCCGCCTCAAGTTGCCAGGCATCCAGCCCCATATAGGAGCTGACTTGCTGATAAATCGCTTGCTTGGCCAACGACGGAGATTGCTGCTGCCAGTGCTTCACCGTTCCGATAGTGATATCAAATATCCCGTTGCAGGCACTGCTATGGGCGCGCACTGCGCTGAGGATTGCCAGGGTTTCTTCATCCAGTGCCACCCAGCTGTCCTGCCGCTGGTTCAGCTGTCGGGACAGCATCGACGCCGGATCATAAAAATTGAACATCTGCTCCAACCGCCGGGTATTGGCTTCGATGCGGCGGGCAATGTGTGCCGCATCGGGCGAAAACAGCTGTACTTCGCAGGGCACCGTCATCGCCGTAAAGGTATGAACATACGGTGAGTTAGTATTCATAGGTGGCTCCCAGTACCCACCAACGACTTTCGTAGCCATTGCTCTGCTCGTAGTAAGCCGCCAACGCATTCAGGCGCAGTTTTGCCGTGACTTTCAGGCTGGCACCCAGCTCATACGCATTGGCGGTAAAACCGCCGAGGCGTAAATCTGACGTTGCGTACCCTGTTGCGGCAAAAGTCGGATCGTCCGCGCCCGGATCCCGGTAGAAATTGGCCCCTTCCTGGTGATACCAGAAATAGCCCGGTGCCAGCATCAGCCAGTCGGTCAGATGGATATTCATCTTGCCGCCCAGTTGGTGTGAGCTCACGCCCCAGTCGTCAATAAAGAATTTATACTTCGGGCGCACCACCACCCGCTGATTCACACTGTAAAACGCCTGAACATTCAACCCGCCGGAGATGCGGGTATCTGGCCGGGAGTCCTGCGCCAGAAAAACTTCATCGCTGCCAATCGTGCCATCACCGTTGATGTCGATCTCGCGCAAGACGGTCAGGTAGTGATTACTCAAATACCCGCTGCGATAACCACCGTAAAGCGTGAAGGTGCTATAGAAATTCGGAGTAAATACCTGCGACAAACCCGCCTCAAGACTCCCGGTAAAAATGTCTTCCCATTTCTGATCATTGGTACTCTGCTCAAGCTTCTCGAACGCCTTGGTTTTGTCAAACAGCAACGAGCCGCCCAGAGTATAGGAGCGATTTTTGCGTTTATCAGCATAAAACAAGACCTGAGCATTGGTGCCCACGCTCTCGTAATCTTCTTCTTCGGAATAATTGGTGCCAAACGACCATTCGCGACGCTCGGCATCCCGGTAGGTCACATTCATACTCCCGGAATAGCGCTTATCATCGAGATCATAAGGCTGAATCTGATAGCCGCTGCGGTGGGGATCATACCCGGCCCGGATCACTTCGGAAGTTGCCTCCTGCGCCGCCTGCATCCGGCGTCTCCGCTCTTCAAGATCTGCCGCGCTGGACAGCGGCGTGGTCGGTCCCCAAGCCGGTGAGGCACCGGAAACCGAGTCGTAGCCCAATTCCCCGGTAATGGTCCAGTCCACACCAAAGTTTTTCTCAACAGACAGAATGTTATCGCCCGCCTTAATCTTGTCGCCGTACTCCTCAAAATTCATATGGTGAATCGAGATATGATCGGCGCCCAGTGCCGGCGCAGCAACTGCGAGAGTTCCCAGCAAGGTTAAAGGTAATTTTTTACTCATGAATGATTCTGATCGTTCTGATTAGTTACAGCCGCAGCCACCGCCACCGACACCATTGCCGCCGACAGAGCCTTGTTTATAGGAGAAGACTTTTTCTGAGAACACATCGAACTCCGGCACTACCCCGCCGGGTTTCATTTCCGATTTCGCCAGGGTGCCTTTTTGCCACGGCTTCACCGGTTTTATCCCCAACCAATTGTCGATAAACGACAGCAAAGATTCTTCCTCCGGCTGTTTCGCCGGACGGGCTTGCGTCGGGTTCGGTATCGTGGGTTTTGATGCCGATGAGGTGACAGATGTCTGCGTCACCGGGGCGATGGCTTTCACTGATGTGGTGACCGTAGTGACCACCGGGGCCGCTTCAGCTGAACCCTTCGGTTGATTCACTGGCGTGACCGTTGCAGTCGCTGTCGTTTTTGCAGTCGATGTCGTTATTGCTGTCGCTGTAACAGCAGGAACCGGCGCACTCGCAGGAGCCATCGCAGCACCTTTCTCCCCAGTTGAGGCCCCGGTGTCGCTCGCCTGCTGCTGGCTCCGGTAAACCGTCCCCGACACCGCCTCGGACACCTGATAATTCGCAGAGGTCTCTGCGCCCGCCTGCACCTGACCGGTCAGCGCCCAGCCGACCCCCAGAGCCGCCAGCGTGTAAGCAGCTCGGTGCATCATAGCGTCACTCCAATCGCAGCCAGATCTTTCAGGATCACGTCACCAATGCGGTCAATGGCGCCAAAGCGAACTTTCAGCACTTTGCCCTGGTAGACGTAATACAGCGCCGGCATCCCGACTGGCTGGAAATCTTCGATCAGGGTCTGCTCCGGATCATTAATCACCGGAAAGGTCAGCCCCAGCTCCTGTTGGAAGGCCCGTGCCAACTCGACGTCTTCATCAACGTCGACCCCCAGAACCACCACCTTGGTGCTGTCCAGTTTTTTCGCCAGCGCATTCACTTCCGGAAGCTCGACACGGCAGGACACACACCACTCGGCAAAGAAGTCGATCACGGTAACCACATCAGGATTCAAGCCCAGGGTTTGCTGCGCGAAAGGCGTCAAACTATCCCCCTGCTCGTAAGCCTGAGCCTGCGTCGAGAGCAACAACGCCACGGTGAACACCCACTTCTTAAACATAAACACCTCTGATAAAGCAACTAATAACCATTTCTATTTAAATTCATAAAACTGCATTCGCTGATTCAGCAAACCTGCCGTTCTACCTACTGTTTGTCTTTCTTTTTTTACTCCCCCAATACAATCCGAGTGCTCGTTTCCACATCCAGCGCAGACTGGAAGTAGGCTTCCAGCTCCGCAGTGTTTCGGGCGTCATAAACCGCATCCTGAGCACCGGCGCAACGCCGGAACTGTGCCAGTCGATTCTGCGAAACGCCAAAGCTGATAAAACGCATTTCAATCCCTAACTCATCGCGAATTTTCCGGCATATCCCTTCATCAATCATCTGATTCAAAATATCCTCGCGATTATCTTCACCGTCGGTAAACAACACCAACCGCTGAACCGCGGCAACGGAGCCATTTTCAGGCAGTTGCCATTCCTGCTGCCATTGACGGGTCAGGGTACGCACACCCCAGATGAGCCCTTGATACGAAGCGGTTGCATAGCTGGTCGACAGCATCTTCACATGTTCAGTCACTGTGCTGAGCTGATCCGTCAACGGTAAGATCGTTGCTTCAGGGCTACAGGCATCCAACCACGAACTGGCACTCACATCCTTTATTTTCAGACTTTGCGCAGGCGCATTTAAATCGGCTACGGTTTGTTGCGGATCCCAGCGACCGCCGAGATACGACAAGCCATCCACGCATTTCGTGACCCCAGCTGACGCCGGTAGCCAGGACGCGTCCCGAACACTCACCCCAGTATTAAACGGCACCACAGAAAACCGCACCTGATGGTTTCGTGGGTCAATCCCCTCAATGATCCGCGTAATAATGCCTTTGAGCTTGGCCAGATGAGGTGACATCGAGCCGGAAATATCCAGCACCAGGGCAATATCCGTGGGCTTGCTTGCCACTTGGGTCAGCAGCCGGGCGCTCGATTGTGCGCTGGCACTCACCCGAGCCTCTTCCGTCACGACAGGCATCACTCCGGCCATGACGGGCTTGAACTGATACTGAGCACTGACTTCGCAGCGCTGGGTCGCATCCAGTTGAGGCGTGCCAAGCAACGCCTCCGGCACAAAGCCAGGCCGGTAGTAATCCAGATAACCCTGGGTCACCTGACTGTCTGCGCGCTGCTGCCAGGCACAGGCCACCGACGCGGCGTCCGATGCCTGACCCGCCCGGATCACCGCCTGACTGTACATCGCCACAAACAGCGCCAGCGCGATCATCGCCAGCAACGACGGCAGCAACAGGGTAAAGGTCAGCGTCATCGCCCCACGCTGGCGGACAAAGCTACCAACGCACGCACGCTTTGTCGGTCTACGGCGCATACTGCCTCCCGATCATCACGGCGGAGCTGGTAAAATAGTTCTGGCCCAGCCCTTTCAGCCCGGGAAAAATATCTGACATCAACATGGGTATCGCGCTCAGACACACCGAGACCTGAAACAGATCGGCCTTCTCTCCTAAATTTGCCCCCGATGCACCGCCCTCCGGTGACAGCATGGACAGCTGCGGTAACGCTTGCTGGGCCTGACACGCCAGTCCGGCATGCTTCTCGCGATACAACTGGACGTCGCCCCGCTCATCAAACTTGATTTGCTCCAGCAGTAGGCTGACCTGTAGCCCGGCCGATTCATTCGTCGCAAAATAACGTTGGGCAACCCGCTGCAAATCTGACGTCATCGCGGCCGTGATCTCATCGTGAGCCCCTGCCAGCGGCACCTCCAGTTGCTCGCTGGTCACCACCGTGGCCAAGGCATACGCAACCCGGTCCAGTTTGGATTTCAGGCTCAGGGCATACCCCAGCTGAACGACGAAAAGCAGCAACAAAGTCAGCACCAGCGCAATGACCGGAAAGGCAATCACACTGCTGCCGCGTTGGCTGTGACGTGGACGGTAGCTGTGGCGTTGGTGGTAGCTGTGGCAGTGCCGAAGCCCGTTCAAGTGACGCGTCATAGGCCACTCTCCTGTTCATGCGCGATCAAGAGTGTCCGCTCAAACCGGGTCAATTGCTGAAAGGCATCTGACCAGCCCGCAATGAACAGCACCCGGTACGGGTAGGTCACCCGATACTCCGCGAACGGCTGCTGACGGTACGTCATGGTAGATTGCCCCTGTTTCAGCGCCTTAAGCGACTCAAAATAAGCGCCTTCAATTGTCAACCGCGAGCTGTCAATTAGCGGCAAAGACTGCGCCTGTAAGGCCGATTGCAGTTCGGTCACGGTGTCTTGATGCGCGCGGACCGTAATAATGCCGCGTGAGGCGCTGGCGAGCGCCGCATCCAGCACACTGGCGGTCATGATGAAGCGACACACTTCAATCACCACCAGGACCATCACCATAAACGGCAGCAGCGTGACGATATATTCGAGACTGGCGCTGCCTCGCTGAAGCCTCATGGCGCCTCTCCTTGTTGCCACTGACGATAGAAGTCCATATTGTTCGTCAGTTCAGCCGGGTTCAGGTCCTGTTTGGCAATCGTCCGGGCGGTCACCAAATCCCCGGTCATGGCAAATGCCAGCGCCAGGTTCTGACGCATCTTTACCGTGCTGGTGCCGCGCAGATAAAACGGATGCAGGATCTCGATCCCCTTACGTGGTCGGTCATCCAGGATCCAGCTCATCGCCAGGTTATTGCGGTACTCCAGGTGATCCGGCGCAACGGCCACGGCGGCCACAAACGCGGTTCTGGCCCGGGCGTAGTCTTGCTGCAATGCCCTGCAGGTCCCCAGCGCATTCAGGGTTTCAGCATCCTGCGGCAACAGGTCCGCGGCCTGCTGCAAGGCCGATGCCGCAGCTTCGGCATCTCCCTGAGCCAGATTCGCCCGGCCCAGTTCGCGCAGGATATGACCATACCAGGCCGTATCCGCTGCCGCTGCTTTCGCATCCCCGGCTTTGTCTGCCGCCCGGTGCAAAAAGTGCAGCGCCAGCTCGGTATCACCGCTCTGGTTGTATGCTGCGCCCAGACGGTACATCAGCTCGGTGTTTTCCGGCGCTTGCGTCAGTTGCTGACGGTAAATGGTGATCGCACTTTCCGGCCGGCCGCTTTGCAGCGCGACGTCCGCCAGACGGCGATCCTGCTGCCACTCCGCCTCGTCAATTGCATGCGATTGCAGGGTCGCGCAACCAGTTACGCCGCTGACCGCCAGCATCAGAACGCCGAATTTCAGGTGATGTTTCAGATAACTGAACAGTCGCTGTTTCATAGCCCCCCCAGGCTTTCTAATAAAGCAATCACGGTCGGTGCCACAATCAGCACCACCACCGGCATCATCACCAGCACCACCACCGGAATGGACATCTTGGCCGGGATCTTCCCTACCGCCTCTTCCACCCTGAGGTACTGATACTGCCGGGTATCGGCGGCCAGCAGACGGATGGTCTGGGCAACCGGGCTGCCGTACTGCTCCGTTTGTGACAGCGCCACCACCATATTTTCGATTTCCGCCAGCGCAGTCCGCCGTGCCAGGTTCTCCAGTGCCGTCCGCCGTGTATCTAGCAAGCGCAGTTCCGCTTCGGTGATCAGCCACTCCCGGGATAGTTCAGGCGCAACGCGAGCCATTTCGCGCCCCACACGCTCAAACACCGCTTCCAGCGTCAACCCCGATTCAACACACACCACCATTAAATCCAGGGCATCCGGCAATGACCGGGCGATGCGCTGGTTGATCTCGCGGGCACGCCATTTCAGGGCATGCTCCAGCATCAGACCGGCACAAATGGCTGACACCAGTGCTTCTGCCAGCACCAGCGAGTTCACGCCTTCGTCCTTCGCCAGCAGCCAGCCCACGCCAAACACGGCCATGCTCATCGCTTTCAGCCCCATAAACACGCGAGCTGCCTGTGGGTGATGAAACCCGGCCTGCACCAGCAGCCGCTGAATCGCATCACTGGCTTTCGGCGTCGGTAGCCAGCTCACCAACCGGTGTAGCCCCATGTCTTTAGGCTGCTGATGACCCACGGCAACCAAGGCGAGTCGGGCCTCAACCAACTCCCGGCGCTGGGCTCGCCCCCCAGCCAGCACGGCCAGCACGCTGCCCGCCACCAAAAGAAACACGCCAATCCATATTGATACCGACATTACAACCTCACCTTCGTCAGACGCTGGATCACCAGGAGTCCCAGCAGCATGCTGCCGCTGACATATCCCAGCACCCACTGCCCCATCTCCGTTCCGGTGAGATTGACAAATGAGGCCGGATTTTTGAAAAACATCACACCGATGAGCAGCAGCGGCAGGCATGCCAGGATCACCGCAGTCATCCGCGGCTCTGCCGTCAGGCTCTTGATCTTCATTTTCAGCGCCGCATTGGCGTGCAAGGTCCGGCTCAGGCTATGCAGGACGGCCCGCAACTGGCCGCCGTTCTCCTCGTTCAGCAGCAGCGCCACTGTAAAAAAGTGAAATCCGGAATACGGCAGGCGATAGCTCGCCTCATGCAGGGCTTGTTTCAGGCTGATGCCGATTTCCAGCTGATCCCGGATCAGGGCAAATTCCCGTCCGAGCACGCCCTGCTGGTAAGCCGCCACCTGAGCGATGGCCTGCGGCACGGAAACCCCGGCAGCCACGGCGCGGGACACCTGTCCCAGCACCTGCGGAAATGCAACCTCAAAGGCCTTATGCTGGCGATACTGCATCAGCCAGTAAGCGCTGAGCGCTGCCGTCCCGACAACCAGCGTGACCAACAGCACCCGCCAGCCCAGTGGAAAGATAGCCCCGGCCTGCCAGCTCAACACCGCCAGTGCGCTCAGGCCCAGCAGCCCGAGACGCTGGCCCTGCTGACCGAACAGGGCATCAGTTCTCAACTGCAACCGACGCCAGACAACCGACAGCCAACCGCCCTGCTGCTCCCACTGAAACAGGCGCGAGGCAGATGGTTTGGCCTTTGCCGCAGTCACCAGCACCAGACGCTGTTTGACCTGACGACGCAGCCGCTGATGGCGGATCAGCAAACCACCGCTGGTCACCAACATCAGCAGCAGCGCCAGCACGATCAGCGCCACGGGCAACCCTAATAACACCGGCATGACTACACTCCCATCACTTGCTTGAGCTGCCCTTCGAGCTGGTAATACCGAGCTTTGTGACTAAAGCGCGGCAGCGTCCGGGTCGAGACAAAGCGACCTTGGATATTGCCCTGCGCATCCTGCTCCTGATACTCAAACCGGAACAGATCATTGAGGACATACTGATCGCCTTCGAGCCCGACCACTTCGGTGATCCCGACTACCCGGCGCCGCCCGTCGCGCATCCGCTCAATCTGGATCACCACATCCAGCGTGCTGGCGATCTGACGCCGCAGCGCAGGCAGCGGCAACCGGGCCTCAGCCAGCAGCAACATATTTTCCAGACGGATCAGCGCATCGGCAGGCGTGTTGGCATGCAAGGTACACATCGAGCCGTCATGACCGGTATTCATCGCCTGCATCATGTCAAACGCTTCTGCGCCGCGAACTTCACCCAAAATGATGCGATCGGGACGCATCCGCAGGGCATTGCGCAGCAAACTGCGTTGGTCGACCGCAGCCGTTCCTTCCGAGCTGGCCGGACGGGTTTCGGCGCGGACCACATGCGGCTGTTGCAGTTTCAGCTCCGCCGCATCCTCAATGGTGATGATC
Organism: Photobacterium sp. MCCC 1A19761; assembly: GCF_037389125.1. Taxonomy (NCBI): domain Bacteria; kingdom Pseudomonadati; phylum Pseudomonadota; class Gammaproteobacteria; order Vibrionales; family Vibrionaceae; genus Photobacterium; species Photobacterium sp. MCCC 1A19761. The sequence goes on along the minus strand of NZ_JAZGTF010000013.1, from coordinate 33,269 downwards.
CGCTCTTCCGGTGCGATCCCGAACGACAACGCATTGAGCAGCGTAGTTTTACCAGCCCCGGTGCCGCCGGAGATCAACACGTTGACCCGGCAGCGGGCGATAATATCGAGCAAGGTCGCCATCTGCGGCGACATTGCCCCCAACTCAGCCAACTGCGCCAGACTGCGCTTGTGCTCGCTGAATTTGCGGATCGAGATACAGGTGCCATCCAGCGCCAACGGCGGGATCATCACATTCACCCGGCTGCCATCCGGCAGGCGGGCGTCCACCATCGGGTTCAATTCATCCACCCGGCGGCCAACACGGCTGACAATCCGCCGCGCCAGATTCAGCACATGAGCCTCATCCCGAAATGCCACGTCAGCAGCCGATTTCAGTTTGCCCCCTTGTTCAATGAACACCGCGTTGGGACCGTTCACCATAATGTCGGTCACGGTTGGGTCGTCCATCAGGCTTTGCAATGGTCCCAAGCCCAGCAACTCATCCACCAGTTGCTGGGTGATGCGAGCCTGCTCAGCATGGCCAATCGGGTATTGCATCCGCTGGGCAATCTCACCCACCGCCTCAAAAGTCCGGTTTTCCAGTTCGGATTTCGAGAGCTGAACCACCACCGAAGGCTCAATGGCAGCCATCACTTCACGGCGAATCGCGCTGAAGCGCTCCCGCGAAGCACTGGAGGCACTCAAAGCACCGGACACCACCGCCGGTTCGGATGCCGGTTGCGGCTGTGGCGAGCGTTCAACCGAGGTTTTACGTCTGAACATTATGCCCCCTTCAACCAGCGCAGCAGGCCGCGTCCGGTGGCAGCCTGCTCCCCCCGGATCAGATTAACCAGCTGTTGCAGCGCCTTGCCGGCCCGGTGTTTTTTCGCAATCGCCAGCTGCCCCAGAGTCGCGCTGGCCACCATGTGATCCGGGGCAAACGGGATCTCGATATCCGGCTGGCGACCCAGCGCCCGGGCGACATCCGCGGCCGTGATCAACGAAGTTCCTTCCGGCTTGGTGTGATTCAGCACCAGAATCGTCTGCGTTTCTGCTGAAGCTTTCAGCGCATCCAACAGCAAATGGGTCCGCCGAATCGAAGCCAGCGTTGGCTCAACAATCAGCACCTGGATGTCACTGCCGCACAGCGCATTCAGCCCCACCTGATCACGCAGGCTAAACGCAGGAATATCCCAAATCAGAAAATCAGCCTGACGCTGGCAAAAGGCAGAAAATGCCTCAAACTCAAGTTCATCCGGCCAGAACGCCTGCGTCAGCCGGGCGCTGTATCCGGTGAAAATATGCAGGTTTTCCGTCACTTTCACGCCGCTGCGTGCATAAATCAGCGGTTCCAGGCGTGTCGGGTACTGCAACATTTCCTGCAAGGCCCCGTTAGCATTCACGCTCAGCTGCAGGTCGAGATCGCCGGTAACAAAATCCAGGTCCGCACAAGCCACTTGGGTATCCGAATGGGTCGAAAGCCCCCAGGCAATATTGGCCACCAGAGACGTCGTCCCCGCGCCCCCTTTAGCACTGGCAACTGCAATCCGCTTCCCGGACTGCACCGCAGATGCCGTTACTTCAGCCTGCTGAGTCATATATTTTTCCATCATTGATTCCCCGAGGTTGCCGTGGTGGCCGACTGTGGTGCGCGCGGTGCCTCCGGCGCTTCAGCCCGGTAATACGCCTCCATGGCGGAAACGGCCTTACGCCCTTCCATCGGATCCAGCGCTTCGCCGATCACCAGATCGCGTGGATTTGCCACCATCTGTGCCAGCGCACTGGCGTTGGCACAGCCAAAATTGTCTGAACCGACAAACCGCTTCGAGAACCGGCTTCGCTCTTTGCCGGCATGGCAAGTCGGGGCCAGGCTACGGTAAGACTCCACCACCAGGGTGAAATCTGCGACAGAGTCCTGAGCTGGTGCCGCATAGCGACTGCTGACCTGACTCAGGTACACCGCGCGTTGCTGCAACACCTGTTGTAGTGCGGCAAGCGCATCGGCACCCCGGCGGTTGTGGGTTTCAATCACCACGCGCAGCGCCGACGGCGCGCCCAGACGGTAGATAAAATCAGCGACGGCAGCGCGATCTTGCGGGTTGAGCGTTTGGCTTTGCAGCTGCATTGACATCCGGTGCGTCACGGCCTCCACCTGAACTTGCGGCTGACGCGCGATCGGGTCGGCAGCACAGGCACTCAGCAATCCGCTCAGTACGATCATGAATACGATTCGCATGTTCACCTCAGTAATAAAATCCGTTGTCGCCCAGCAAGCGAGGCTGACGATTATCAGAACGCAACACGTCCGAGCGCGCTTCGGGACTTTGCAGCGGCACGGCCAGCAGACGCTCCACATCACTGAGCGGGATCAGGCCGTCGGTTGGCAGCGGCAATGTATCGCCGCGCGTTGGCTGCACCAGATAGGCCGTCGCAATGATGATGAGTTCCGTCTCTTCCCGCTGGAATTCATTCGAGCGGAACAGGCTGCCCAGTACCGGTACATCGCCAATCAGCGGGATCTTTTGCAGTTGCTCGACATCTTTGGACTGCAATAGTCCCCCCAGCGCAAAACTCTGTCCGCTGGCCAGCTCAATCGTGGTGGATGCCTTACGGGTCACAAAGGATGGGAACGTTGTGCCGTTCACCGCTGTGGTTTCAGAGGCAACCGTGCTGACCTCCGGTGCAACCTGCAGGCTGATCCGGTTTTCACTCAGCACCGTGGGTTTGAAGTTCAGCTGAACCCCGAATGATTTGAACATGACGTTGGCGGTGTCGCCGAACACCAGCGGCAGGGCCACTTCTCCCCCGACCAGGAACGAAGCTTCCTCGCCACTCAGCGCCGTCAGGTTGGGCTCGGCCAACACCGACATCATGCCGTTGCTGGCCAGCGCATCGACAATCACCGACAGATCCGCCCAGGATGCCGGGTTCGCGGCACCGGCGACACCGCCGTAGTTGTCAAAAAATCCAAACGTGCCGGTCCCCAGCCCGGTGCCCTGCGTGCCCCATTTGATCCCCAGCTTGTTCGAGACTTTGCGGGAGACTTCCGCGATACGGATCCTCAGGTTGACCTGATTCGGCATGGTGACGGCCAGCTGGTTAATCAGCTCATCCTTGTTGCCACCGGTCGGTGGTGCAACCGACGGCCCGGGCGCTCCTGCCTGCCCGGATTGAGCGGCATCGCCGCTCGAAGCAGACACTTGCGGCTGCGACACATACCCTTCCGCCAGACGGACAATTTTCTCCGCCATCACGGCAGTCGGCACCTGACCTTTCAGGAACAACTTACCGGACAGTGATTCAGCCGAGACCAGCGCATCCGGGAATTCTTTGCCAATCAAAGCATTGAGTCCTTCGACATCATGATTGACCTTGATCGTGGCCGAATAAATCACCCGCTCACCGGCATCGAGCACGTACAGGGAAGTCGAACCGGCTTGCTTACCAAACACCATGATCTTGGTGTTGGTCAGAGCCTGGTAATCCGCGACGTTGGCATTGGCGATAAAAATCGACTTTGCTTGTTGCGGCAGGGTCACCAGTTGCGCCTGATCCAGCACCACATTCAACGCCTTGGCCTGCACCGCTACGCTCGCGATCAGCAGCATGATCCCGCCAAGTACTTTTCCCAGCACTGGCCCAAGAACTTGTTTAATCATCTTGCATCCCTGTTTTGTTCATCACCCGCTTGTCTTTGGCGCGAAACTCCACCAGCCCCACATCGGGCTGGACCAGCTTGGCTTCCGGGAAGATATCGTCAATATGGACTTGCTGGGGTTCTGCCCAATCCAGTGCCTGGTCATGTTTGCTGCGTAGCGCCATCGATAACATGCCGAGCTGGTTGGCCAGCAGCACCTTATTGGCCTGCTCAGGAGAAACTTCCAGCGTCACAGCGCTGTTTTCTGGAATAAAGCCTTGATACTTTTCCTGCGCTTCCAGATAGCGATCCGCTTGCACGGCATCATTGAATGCCAGCACCCGCGCTTTCTGCACAATGGTTTTGGCATACAGGCTGTGGGTTTCATTACCGCGGGTTCTCAGCTCCTGCTCTTTCGAGGCCAGCAGCAGTACATCGACATAATCACCGGGACCGATCAGGCCCGAATGCGCAGTCACCTGATCGACCGGCACCGAGACGGCGCGATAACCGGGACGCAACATCACCGAGAGAAACCCGCCCGCTTCCGGCTGGATAAAATCAGCAACGCTGAGGACTTCCCCGGCCGCAAAATCACCGGCCAGTACGGTTTGACGCAACCTAGCCAAATCAAATTTGGCTCTGTCGATATAATCGAGTCGGTGCTGCAAGGCTTCGGCATCGACCGTCTTCCACTTAAACAGGGATGTACTGAACTGACGTCCGGCTTTCACCGGCCGGGCCGTGACCAGCACTTCCAGCTGGGTGGGCGCTGCCTGTTGTGTTTCCGGCTTCGGCGCCGACGCGGTGAGCTGCAAGCCCAGCCAGGCCAACCCCGCCAGGGACATCAGCAGCGACAAGTAAACAATTCGTTTTGCTTTCATGCTTTATTCTGTATTTGCGAAATAAAAGGTGCGGTCAGAAGCCTCAGGATTCATCACCCTGAATTGAGCCCAGCTTATTAATGACTTCTTCATAAGTGCTATTAATCGCATTCGTCAGCTCCCCGTCGCGCCCCAGGAAGTTCATCATGATCAGGGACATTGCTGCGGCCAGAATGGCGTATTCAATCGCAGCCGCGCCGCGCTGTTTTTTTAATTTCATTTTCATTTCATTGGTTCCTAAGGATTTTCGTCAAACAATAGGTGTGACTCACCCGACCCCGGGTGAGTCACGATTTTTTTCAAGGGAGTTAAAAATTAGTCAGATGCCACCAAGCGGTACATGTATGACGAGTAGGAATCCGCAGTCGTAACCTTACTGTCAGTCATGTCGTAACACACCTGGCGACCGGAGCCGGATGGTTGATCCGTAAAGTAGCAACGGTAAAAACGGTTATCCGATTCGTTATGTCGGAAGACGGAGGTGTTGATTGGCAACAGGCTTTGTAGTTCTGTCAGCGCCGGCACACGCCAGTTTGTCTTGTTACACAATGACGCAGTATTTTGCGTATCCACTTCCGCCTGGACACCGCTATATTTCAACCTGCGCTCATAACCATTACTGTCAAACAACTGCCAGGTCAGTTTGCTGTCCGGCTGATAAGCACACTTCGCCTGCTCAATCTCTGTGACAACGTTGCCGTCTTTATCCAGCAATTGATAGGAAGGTAAGTGCTCGGACAACAGTCGGCCAAAGACGACTTTACCCTCGCTACCGTACTTATTGCCGTATGTGACCGTGCTGTCCATATGGACTGTTGGGTGGCGATAGATGTTTTGATCACTGGCCCAACGTGAAGGCACCGAAGTCCAATAATAGAAAGATATCCCCCCCTCGAATTGAGGCTTGTCGTATTCCGCCAGCATTGCCAAATGATGCGGGAATACTGACGTATCAATGGTGTTCTTACCGTTCACCGTGGCTGTTTCCAGCGTTTGCAGCTGAGCAGGGTGTGGCAGTGTCCAATCCGTACGCCCGCAGTAGGTTTCTGCATTCGCCGCTTCCACCAACCCACCAGTCCCAAGCACACTCGGCAGACCGGATGCTGAAGCATCGAACGCCAGATCGTCCTGACCTTCCGGTACACCATCCTTCAGTAAAGTCCAGGTTCGTGCCCGGGCCGGGTCGCGATTATCCAGCACACAACGCCAGCCTTGTGCGTAAGTGGTCGATGTCGGCAGGTAGCGACCATGAATATCCAGCTTGGTGAAATGTTGCCCGACCAGCGCATCCGCTTTCGCAACCACATAACCCGCATGGTGGGCACGGACTAAGCCATCTTCCGCCTTGGTGGTATATTCGGCGACACTGTCCACATCAGGTTGTGTCAGGACCAGACTTTCCAGTGCTTTCAGTGCATCCAGCAGGGCTTGATCTGTGCCGGCTGCCAGAGATGCCAATGCCGCTTGCAAAGCTTGACTCGACTGCGCCAGGGGATCCAATAGCGGTGAAAGTGCAGCAATTGCCTCATACAGGCTCAGGCTGTGTGCGTGGATATCACTGCCCACGCCGGCATTTTCCAGTGCTTGCGCTTGAAGCAGTAATGCCGCATGTGCAACCTTTACATTGGTGACGGCAGTCATTGGCGACGCGATACTCTGTACGGCAGCCAACGCCTGTTGCTTCTCGACCAGGGCAGCCTGAATCAAATGGGCCGTTTCAATGTCCTGAAGAATCGTCCGTTTCTGCGTTGCATCAATCCCCATACGGGTATTCAGCATTTGCTGGTACAAGGCAAACACCGTCAGCCGTGTCGCATTGGCATCGATTTGCTGCTGCAGGTTGTTGACAACGCTCTCGGTGTTATGACCGAACGTCGCAATATCCGACAACAGCGTTGCCCGTTCCACTTGCGTCGCCGTTTTAATGCGGTCAATCAAGCTGACAGCGGTGGCTGAGACAGAAGTCCACTGCGCATTGGTCGCGGTTTGCTGGTTTTGCAAATCCGTACGCAGGTTTACGGCCTGGCTCAGCAATGTCGCGGTGTCCGGCAGGAACCAGGTCGTGACGATATCTGCAGCAGAATACGTCGCAAGGTCTACGACCTGACCGTTCTGTACCGCGACGAAAGTCTGCTGGCCGTTTTCAGTCGAAGTTGCCCAGTATTTCGGATAACTATCATTGATGATAAATCCATCATCCATATTCGATGGAATATGGCTGGAATCAGCAGTGTTTTTGGCAATCGTGGCTTCTTTAGACAATAAGGTCCACCCCAATAACCCACATGTAGCACCAGCGACTATCTCGGGAATTTCACTTATTTTCGAAGGATTGACATACCCTTTATTTGTCCAAAATTGCGGTTCTCCTTTTCCTGCCACATCATATTCGGCATAACATTTCGCAGAACCCGACCATTTACCACTATAAGAACTTAACGATACAGGCTGCTCCCACGTCACCATCGGGACAACACGCAACGCAACAAAATCCGCCACCGCATCGGTCGCCCACATTACCTGACCCGGCGCATTGGACTCCCCTTGAATGGCATCTGCTTTCACGCGAACCCCGACTTGCGTTTTGTCATAAGCCTGAGGGCCGATATGTTGCGGGTTGCTCGTCACCGGGTGCCAGGTGGTCCCGCCGTCGTTGGTGAATTCATAATGTTTTGCGCGGTCATAGGTGGAATCCGTCCACGCCCAACGCAACCCGTTGGTTTTGACTTCGTTATAATGGTCTCCGAAATTTTTATTCACCACTTCCGGGGATGTCGGTGCATCCGGTTGTTCACCGGAGATAAAATCAGTCGTATTTTTCAGTACCAGACCCGCCGACATGCCATTTTGCAGGTTAGCTTTCACACGTACCTGCACCTGACCCGCTGACAAATTCACATCGCCAACAACAATCGGTTTGGCGCTCACACCCTGCCAGCTTTTTCCGCCGTTCAGTGAATATTCGTAATCACCGATCAGGGTAAACGCTAGTACAAACGTCCAGTCAAACGTATTCGCCGTGTCATCGGTGACAGGTTGCGTTGGCGCCGCCGGCTGACCCGGCTTCACGGTGAAGGCGACGGTGTTACTCAATGCTGCACTGGCTTCGCGCCCCGTTAACGGATCCGCTTTGACGCGCACTTTAATTTCACCGGCGGCAAAGACGCCGTCTTTGATCAGCGCGTGCGGATTCCCATTGACCGGTTGCCAGTCCTGGCCCTGGATCTGAATTTCATAATCCGTGGCTTGGGTGAAGCCCGGTGTCCAAGCCCAGCCGAACGTATCGGCACTGTCGTTTGTCAGCGGCGCAGTCGGCGCAACCGGAGTTGCCGGGGTTTCCGTGAATGGGGCTAACGAGCACAGGATCTCACCGGCCGGGTGATTGCCTTTTGCGTTGGCTTTCACACGCAGGCATACCTGACCCGCATCATACGACTCATCTGGAATCGCCGCCGGTTTGCCGTTGACATTCGACCAGGTTTTCCCGCTGTCCAGCGACAACTCATAGAACGCTGCATCGTCAAAATCCGCGACAAAGGTCCAGTCAAACTGGTTGGCGATATCATTCACCGTTCCCTGACTCGGGGCCCCAGGTTTATCGGCCTCTTGAGTGAATGCCTGGTTAACGACTGCAATCTCCCCTGCCGGCATTCCATTTTCAGAGTTCGCCGCGACGCGAAGCTGTACCGCGCCCTTGGCAATCTCAAGGTTCCCAACCGACAGTGGCTTTTGGCTCACCCTTGTCCAGCTTTGGCCGTTATCGAGACTGACTTCATAGTCGGCGTAATCGGTAAAGCCTGCGACATAATCCCAGTCTACGAAGTTTGTTTCATCACTGGCCTGAATGCCGCTCGGCTTGGCTGGCTGCTGAGGTGTGTGAGTAAAGGCAACTGTCGAAGATGCCGCCAGTCCCGCGGCGTGAGGCTTGGCCCCCGAACTGTCGGCCGCAACTCGCACTTTCAGATCCCCGGCAGCGATCATCACATCCCCAACCGGTTGCGGTTTCGCGTTGACGCTCTGCCAGCTCATTCCCCGATCAACGGAATATTCATATGCCGTGGCATGGTCGTGCCCCGACACCAGATCCCAGTCGAACTGATTCCGGGCATCATCCACTCGCACTGCTGCCGGAGCGGCAGGAACCAGCGCCTGAGCCAATGGCTGTTCACTTTTCAGGACCTGACCTGCTTTAAATCCCTTGGCAGGATTCGCCTTCACCCGCACCTGAATATCACCGGTCGGGTAAGCCTTCAGGTCAAGATGAAGCGGTTTTTGCGCGACCGAGTGCCATTGCTTACCTGCATCAGTCGAAAATTCATAATGTTCATGAGAAGTCAGCAGTCCCACCCATTGCCAGTCGAAAATACGGGCATTGACATTCAGAGCCCCGGCATCAGGTGCTTTCGGCGCATGCGGCTGAACCAGTAGCTGCGCCCCTTCCGTTTCATCTCGGGTGATGGTGATATCCGGCACATGGGCCTGGACCAGATCGCGAATCTGATCCGGCGTGTGGCTGGCCGTACCGACCAGGCGATCGGTTTGAGATTTGAGGGCTTTCACGTCCAGCAGGCCCAGTTTCACGCGCAAACCAGCGCGGACATCACTCAGAATCACGCCATTGGCCAGCGAAGCTTTTTCAGCTTCCTGCATCAGCGCCGTCAGGCCTTGGGCCAGAGCGTGGAGCTGTTTATCTGCGGGATGCGAACCAGCCAGAAAATCGGAGGTAAGCCGCGTCCGGTCAACGTTCAGCGTTTGTGCCAGCGTTGTAGCTGCAGTTTGAAAATCAACACCCTTCTGTCGGGCAACGGTTAGGGTCAGGGTCGTGAGGGGGCTGACCACGGCAGCGGCATCTGCCGGGGCACTCAGGGAAAAACCATCCGGAATCGGCGCGTTCGGGGAGTCCATATCCACCGTCTGATTCGCCAGCGCTTCCACCAGAACATGGTACTTCGACAAGTCAATGCCGTCGTAGGCTAGTGTGTACCGACCTTGCGCATCGGTGGTTACAATCTGACTGTCACCGGTATCGCAGCTCAGGTTGTGGTTCATATCGATACAAACCTGAGCATTTTTGAGATAGCCATCCAGTGCGACACCCGAGAATTCAGCGGTCGCAGCTTCTTTCTCTGTGGCGGTCGACAGCTTTGGATCTGAGTCCGAACTATTACATCCAACCAATAACGCACTTGCGATCATCGTCAGCGCAAAAGAGGTTTTCTTCCCTTCCAGCATCATACAACTAACCTTTTCCCTTTCGAATCATTGAGTAACAGATTGCACAATTTCAAAAAACGGCCGGATGATAATGGAAATAGTAATGATTATCAATTATATTGAGTCGTTACTTTATTAACCTAATGTTCAATTAGTGAAATGGGTCAAAAAAGACCTAAAAATCAACCAGAAAGAGAAATATGGAAAAGAAATTTAAACGTTCAGGATTAGCTGCGCTTGTGACCAGCTGTACGATACTTGCTGGCTGTGGCAGTGATGACAACACGCCTCAGACAAAATCGGCAACCTATGGATACAAGCAACATCCGATTTGCGTGGATGCTGATCTCAGTGGAACCTGTGGTGAGCTGGAAACGTCTGTAACCAATCTGGAGCAAAAAATCCAAGGCCAGTCTGCCCCCTACCTGATCAATCACGGCAATGATTTTCTGACCGCACCGGCAGCTGCCAGTATCATCAGCCCGTTTACCACCCTGCTCCAAAGCGAAATGATGTTTAACCCGAGTGTGGCCGGCAGTCAGGTTCAGGCCGAACAACAATTGCAGGCGATTTTTGGTGAAAAGTACGGGATCAATTTCAGCGAGCTTTCAAGCATTCACGGCCCACAGACCCTGACCGATGAACTCCTGGCCTCATTCCGCCATGCACTCACCCTGCAAGGGGATTCCAACTACCTCAAAATTGCCGCCGCCGTCGACAAGATGATCCGCGAGCGAAGCTTCGACATTACCGGCAGCTTGACGCAAGCCGACCTGGATAGCCATTTCATTAACCTGGATAAGCGCTACCTTCTGGCCGGCTCCTACACCACCAGCGCGCTGTCCTCGCCTGACCTGGTCACGGTGAATCCGGGCAACGGCATGCTGCTTGCCTTGCTGCCAAATAATCAGCTGATGCAGATGGATACGGCAACCGGTGCCTACGCTTCATTTTCACCGGCGGTTGAAAATGCGGCGGCTCAGCCACAGACCGAGATCGGTGGCTACCAGGGATTTGATCACGATGACGACGACGATGATGACGACGACGACTGGTATCCAGCTCTGCCGCCGTCCGTCCTGAGCCTGGCGGTCCAAGGTAAGGAAAACCAGCAAGCTTATCTGCTGTATAAACCTTCGCTGACCGGCAATACCTCGGTGAGTAACACCTGTACCCCAACCGGCGAGAACGGAATTTTCCTCACTAAAATCGGCAGTAACAGCCAATCGCAGCCGCTCCCGGCCGAAATGAAGATCGACAGCTTCGGCGGTGCATCCAGCCAGCTCCCGCCGGTCACACAACAACCGTCCGTGCCGGTCTCTTCCGCTCAGTGCCGTAACAATCACATCAATACATTTACACCGCTGTATAAGCAAGATCAGCTCGTGACCGTTTTTACCAACGGCTCTGCCCAGCACAGCGAATTGCAACTGCTCTCCAGCAAAACCTTAGCGCCGCAAGGGATCCGCTATCCGCTTTCCACAACTCAGCCGTTGGTGGTTGCCGATCACAGCCAGCGCCAGCTGCTGGTGGTTGACGGGACAGTCAATCAAGCGACGATCCTGAACAGCAAAACCCTGCAACCGAAGGCGATCCTGGGTACCAGCGATATTCGTGCCGCCGTTTTTACCAACAATGACAACAGCCTGATTGTCAGCGATGGCAAAGAGCTCCTCCACTGGTATGAAATTTCAGCCCCCGACAATGCCAGCACCACACTGAATCTGGGCGCGCCCGTGAAGAGTCTGGCCGTATCCCCCGACGGGCAGCTGAGCGCCGCACTGACCGACAAACGCCTGCATCTTATTGACAACCAAAGCCGCCAGGTGATCCTGTCGAAAGCTTACCAGCCGAAATACTCATACGGCATCAGCGCGAAAATGCACATGCTGAACGATAAAGTCATCATCTCCAACTACGGGTCGCTGGACTATATTCAATTCGGCAACCTCATCGGCAGCCCGGCCAAAGTCGGCTACCAGTTGATCACCCGGAAACTGATTGAAACCTGGGCCGACGCAGCCGACAACCCGTTCAGCCCGACCACGCTGAGCTACCTGCTTGAAAAAACTGGAGCGGAAGCCTCAATCAGCAGCCACTTCAGTAATCTTGATGTCGAATGGCTTCCTGCCAATGCAACCAAAGCCAGCGACATCAAAACCGTGGTCCTGTCCGGCTACTTCCGCGGCGAACGGATCAGCATGTACAAGCACCTTTGATCCTGTCGTGCCACGTTTACCATGCTACAGCGCCGGCTTTACCGCCGGCGCATTTTCACCAAGGCACAGGACACCACCTCGTTCAACCGTCACTCAGCCCATTCATACATTGTCGCCATCTTCACCGAAAAATACACCATTGGACATAAAAACCCCTCAAAACCCATAAAATCCCTACAAAACCACTCCCCACCTCGACTGACCTAACACCGTGTGATCCGCACGAAACCGGGTTATTCAGTGCAACCAATGTGACAATGTAACCCATTGTAAGCAGAATCATTCCCTCCAGGCAGCCTATGCTTAAATCAGAAACGCTGAAGAAACAGCGCTCACCATTTCGGAATGGCCATATTCTTCCCTGGCTTACCGTCCAGACAAAGGGAGCTTAATCATGTTTGGATTTATCAGCAGAAACATCATCACCGGACTTATTACCCTGCTTCCTGTGGTTTTAACCCTGTATCTGCTGTACTGGCTGGCAATGTCCGCCGAAGCTCTGCTGGGCAGCCTGATCCAGGCGATTTTGCCGCACGACTGGTACTGGCCGGGAATGGGGCTGATCACCGGGCTGCTGGTGATTTTTCTGACCGGCCTGATGATGAATGCCTATCTGGTCCAGCGCCTGTTTGCCAAAGGTGAGCAAGTGTTATATCACATGCCGATTGTTCGTTCGGTGTACCCGGCCATCCGCGACTTTTTCGATTATTTCTCCCCCACCACCCGCAAAGAGTTCAAGCAAGTGGTCGCCGTGACTCTGGGCGACACCGGCATGCAGGTGATCGGCTTTGTCACCCAGCCGATCCCGGAACGCCTGCCCGCTTCTTTCCGCGATGATAAAAGCGTCCTGGTCTATCTGCCGCTCAGCTACATGATTGGCGGCTACGCCGTTCTCATTCCCCGCAACGCCATTCGCCCCCTCGACATGACGGTTGAAGAAGCCATGCGGTTTACCCTGACCGCCGGCATGACCGGTACAGGACCGGATCATTCATCGCACCGCAATCATTAGACCCATAATTAAAAATATCACACCGCCGTCACGCAGCAAAAAACTCACATTTTTATACCCTTAAAAATCAATAATTTAACATGAAATCTTTTGATTTCCCAAAATCAACCGGTTGAAAAGCATCAGATAATCGTTAGTATATTAAACAAATTAATTAGAGCACTAAACAATGTGGCGACCAATGATTACCATGGCACCATGGGTGATGACCTCTAATCCATCAACGTCGAGTCAGGAAAACTATCGCTTTCGCAAACCCAACAAGGAGGACGGTTTACGGATTCATGAACTCATCGAATCATGCCCGCCTCTGGATACCAATTCCGCTTATTGCAACTTTTTGCAAACCACGCATTTTCGCGACACCTGCGTGGTGGTCGAGCGCGACAATCACATCGTCGCCTTTACCTCGGCTTATATCCGCCCGGACACACCGGATACGCTGTTCATCTGGCAAGTAGCCGTCAGCGCATCCGAACGCGGCCAAGGCTTGGGCCTGCAAATGCTCAACGAAATCCTGGGACGGGAATCGACCCGTGACATCCGGTTTCTGGAAACCACCATTACCGATGACAACAAAGGTTCCTGGGCCCTGTTCGACAAACTGAACTCGCAGTCGAACCAGCGTGGTGAAGTGACGACGTTTTTAGATAAACACCGGCACTTTTCCAGCGCGCATGACAGTGAATACCTGTATCGCATCCAATTAAGAAAATGAGACCTGAATAGGAATTCAAATGAATATCTTCAAAGACCAAGAGTCAAACGTACAATGTTACGCCCGAAACTTCCCCGTTGTCTTTCACAAGGCAAAAGGAAGCTGGCTGTATACCGCGGACGGTGAAGCATATCTCGACTTTCTCGCCGGTGCGGGTGCGCTCAATTACGGCCATAACAACTCAGTCCTGAAAAAAGCCCTGATGGATTACATTGATGCCGACGGCCTGACCCACGGCCTCGATATGTACTCCGAAGCCAAAGGTGAGTTTCTCACCCGATTGAACCAGACGATCCTCAAACCCCGAGGCCTGGACTACAAAGTGCAGTTCACCGGCCCGACCGGCACCAATGCCGTTGAAGCCGCGCTGAAACTGGCGCGCAAAGTGACCGGCCGCCACTCCATTGTCGCCTTTACCAACGGCTTCCACGGCGTATCGTACGGCGCACTGGCCGCCACAGGTAACCAGCACCACCGTGGCGGTGCCGGGATGCCGCTGCAAGGCGTCACCCGCCTGCCGTATGACGGCTACGCCGGTATCGATGGCCTGGCGCTGTTCGAAACCATGCTCAACGACAACTCCAGCGGCATGGATAAACCCGCCGCCGTGATCCTGGAAGTGGTTCAGGGCGAAGGGGGACTGAACGTCGCCTCGACCCCTTGGCTACAAAAGCTGGACACTCTCTGTAAGCAGCATGACATTTTGCTGATTGTCGATGACATCCAGGCAGGTTGCGGTCGCACCGGCCACTTCTTCAGCTTCGAGCCTGCCGGCATCCAACCGGATATGGTTACTCTGTCGAAATCGATCGGTGGTTACGGCCTGCCCATGGCGATCGTGCTGTTCAAGCCCGAGCTGGATCAGTGGCTGCCGGGCGAGCATAACGGCACATTCCGTGGCAACAACCACGCCTTTGTCACCGCCGCCAAGGCGATTGAAACCTACTGGCAGGATGACCAGTTCCAGCAACATATCCAGGCCCGCGCCGAGCAGCTGACCGCAGCCCTTGAACCCTTGCTGGCACGCTACCCGGCTCACTTCGATCAGATCAAAGGTCGCGGCCTGATGCAGGGCATCGCCTGCCACGACGGTCAGTTTGCCCATTTGGTTGCCCGGGCCTGTTTTGAAGCCGGCATGATCATCGAAACAGCCGGTCCGGAAGACGAAGTGCTCAAGTTTTTCTGTCCGCTGACCATTACGGAAGAAGAGATGGCTCAGGGGATCGCCATCTTCACCGACGCGGTTGAGAAAACCATTTCATCACGACTGAAAAAAGCATCATAAAGAAAAGGGATCACAATGATTGTCAGAACATTAGAAGAATGTCGCCAAAGTGAACGTCGCGTGGTGGCGGAGAACTGGGAAAGTACCCGGATGTTGCTCAAGGATGACAACATGGGTTTTTCGTTCCATATCACCACCATTTACAAAAATACCGACACCCACATTCACTACAAGAACCATCTGGAGTCGGTCTACTGCGTGTCGGGCCGCGGGGAAATTGAAACCCTGGCCGATGGTAAAGTCTATCCGATTGAGCCGGGCACCCTGTACATTCTGGATCAGAACGATGAGCACCAGCTGCGTGCCTATAAAGACGAAGATATGGTCATGGCGTGTGTCTTCAACCCGCCGCTGACCGGCCAGGAAGTGCATGACAAAAACGGCGTTTATCCGCTGAGCGAATAAATTCTCATCAATCTGGCTTTGGCAACGGCCAAAGCCACTAAGGAGCTTATAATGCATACCGTCGAAAAGATCGGTGGTACATCCATGTCTGCGTTCGACGCAGTGCTTGATAATATTATGTTTTACCCGCAATCCCCTTACCAGCGCATCTTCGTGGTGTCGGCGTACGGCGGGATCACCGATGCCCTGCTGGAGTGTAAGCGATCCGGCGAGCCAGGCATCTACCAGCACATTGCCGAACGCAATGCGATCTGGAAAGAAAAACTCGACAATCTGAAACAGCGGATGCTGCTGATCAACGACAATATTTTTGCCGATCCCCTGTGCCGCAAGCGGGCCGATAAGTTCGTCACCGATCGGTTGAGCCAGGCCCGGGACTGTATCGACAATATTCTGGAGACCTGCCAGTTCAAGCAGTTTTCCCTGTCGGCCTACCTGCCGCAAATCCGGGAGTTCCTGTCTTCGATCGGGGAAGCGCACAGCGCATTTAATACTGTCCTGAAATTGAAAAAACACGGCGTCAACGCCCGGTTTGTCGACTTGTCGGGTTGGGACGACAAACCCGCAGGCTCACTCGATGACGTGATCACTCAGGCGATGAGTGACATTGACCTGTCCAAAGAGCTGCCGATTGTCACCGGCTATGTCTACTGCGATGAAGGGCTGATGAAGACCTATGATCGCGGCTACAGCGAGATGACCTTCAGCCGCCTGGCGGTGCTGACCCAGGCCAAACAAGCGGTGATCCATAAAGAGTATCACCTCAGTACTGCTGACCCACGGATTGTCGGTCCGGATGTGGTGATGCCGATGGGGATCTCCAACTACGATGTTGCCGATCAACTCGCCAACCTGGGGATGGAAGCGATTCACCCCAATGCCGCCTCCGGCCTGCGCCGGGCGGAAATCCAACTGGTGGTAAAAAACACCTTCGAGCCGGAACACAAAGGCACCTGGATCACTCCGGATCACCAACCGGAGACTCAAAAAGTTGAAATCATTGCCGGTCGAGACAAGGTGTTTGCATTGAATGTTTTCGATCAATCCATGGTCGGGAAAGCGGATAACATCGGTTATGACCTGATGCAGATCATCCGCAACGAGCGGGTCCAGCTTATCGGCAAAGAGATGAACGCCAACTCGATCACCTATTATCTGGCCGGCTCTTCGACTTCCCACAACCGGGTGCTGACCCAGACCGAGCAAATGCTGCCGGACGCCCAAATCACCGGCAATATGGTCGCGTTGATCTCGGCCATCGGTGCCTGTATCGACACCAACGAAGTGCTGCGCAGCGGCATGAGCGGGCTGATGGCACAAAACATCACCCCGAAAGCAGCGCACTCATCGCTGCGAAATGTCGATGTCCAGTTTGTGGTGGCCGATGAAGATTATGCGGTGACCATCCGGACCCTGCACGAAACCCTAATCGCCAATCAGTCGGGCCGAAAACAAAAGAAATCACTGGCCGCATAGCCCAGCAACAGAAACCGGTTCGCCCGGCCAGCAACAAATGCCCTCGCGCCCGGTTTACCCGGGCGCTTTTTTTCCATGTACTCTCGGAACCAGGTAAACAGGCAACACGCGCGCCCCAGCAGCCTTCTGAGATTCGGACTCATCTCACGAATACCCAACCAAACAGCTCATAATTTTTCACATTCCCGTGAATTGACTCACAGGAGAATCATCCGAAACCGATTACAATTGTCATACCAATAACCGTAAACAGAACACTTCCCCTTATGCGACAAAAAATTATTCTGGATACCGATCCGGGCATTGATGATGCGATGGCGATCCTGTTTGCCGAGGCCCACCCGGCCATTGACCTGATCGGCATCACCACCGTCTACGGCAATGCCACTATCGACAACGGCACGCGCAATGCCCTGTATCTGAAAGAGCAATTTCAGCTCAACGCCGACGTTGCCAAAGGCACCGACAAACCCTTGGTTCGTCCACCCGTCGGCGCAACGGTTGTGGTCCACGGCGAAACCGGATTTGGCGATTGCCATGCCAGCGAGCCACAGCACGCCACGGCCGATCCCCGTCCGGCCTATCAGTACATCATTGACAGCCTGAAGGCCAACCCGGGTGAAATCACCCTCGTCGCCGTCGGTCCGCTGACCAATCTGGCGCTGGCACTAGAAGCCGCCCCTGAAATTACCCAACTGGTAAAAGAAGTGGTGATTATGGGCGGCGCATTTGGCGAAAACGGCCACCGCGGCAATGTCACCCCGTATGCCGAAGCCAATATCCATGACGACCCGCATGCAGCGGACAAAGTGCTGACTGCCGACTGGCCCGTGGTGGTGATTGGTTTGGATGTCACCGAAGAAAGCATGTTCTCCTCGGCGTACTTAGATGCGCTGAAAACCGAAGCCGGTCAAGTCGGCGAATTCATCTGGGATGTCAGCCGCTACTACCTGCGGTTTTATGCCCAGAAACTGGGGATGGATGGCTGTCATGTTCACGATCCATCCGCCATTGCCTATGTCATCGACCCGACACTGTTTACCCTGCGCGAAGGGCCGGTCCGGGTCGTCACCGACGGTCCCGCCGAAGGCATGACGCTGCAAAAATATGATGGCCGCCGCTACATGACAGACGACTGGCAGGACCACCACAGCCAGCGCGTCGGCGTTCAGGTCAACAGCGAAGCGCTGCTGGCCCTGTATCGCGAGACTATTATCAACTATGGTCAGGGTAAAACTGGCTGACAGCCGTTCTTATTCCCCGTTTCCCCCTCTCAGGGAGCCACAGTTCGGCTCCCTGTTTTGCTTTTCCGAGCTGAAAATCAACACTTTCCGTCCCGCCTGTGACAAGCAAACGACACAAGCATTTTAACAACTAAGCTGTTATAAAAGGCTGCGGCACATGAAAGAGTGGTTCATAACAGGAAGAGGAACACAATGGCGGAACAATTACGGTTAGATATCATTTCGGATGTGGTGTGTCCCTGGTGCATCATTGGCTTTAAACGCCTGGAGCAAGCCATTGCCGAGTTGGGTGCTCAGGATAAAGTGACCATCACCTGGCAACCTTTCCAGCTCAACCCGGACATCCCGCCGGAAGGCGAAAACTTGCGCGAACATCTGGCGAAGAAATACGGCACCAGCGTGGCCGACAGTGTGCATGCCCGGGACCAGCTAACCCAGCTGGGTGCCGAGCTCGGCTTTGCTTTCGATTATTTTGACGAGATGAAAACCGTCAATACCCGTGATGCCCATATCCTGCTCGACTATGCCAAGGCCTTTGACAAACAGACCGAGCTGGCCATGCGCCTGTTCACCGCTTTCTTCGGCGAACGCAAAGACATTTCCGACCGCACCGTGCTGGCCAAAGAACTCGAAGCCGTCGGCCTGGATCCGCAGCCTGCCATGGCGCAGCTTGATGATCAGGCAACCATCGCCGACATCGAAGCGACACTGCACGACTGGCCGCGCTACGGCGTGACGGCAGTGCCGACCGTGGTGTTCAACCAGACCGACGCCCTGACCGGCGCCCAGCCGGTGGAAATGTATAAGCAGCTGCTGCAAGAGTTTCTGTCAGCAGATTAAAAGGCGCTTCTGACCCGGCACGGGTTCGCACACACAATTACCTCACAGCCACCTTGCTGCGGTCGCTTGCTCAAGCTGACCGCAGCGGTGTTCCACACAGGCTGTCTGTCCCGTTCATAATCTGAGGATGAATGGCTTGGCTTTGAACGATTTAGCTAGGAATAACCACGTTTGCTTCGCGCCCAAAGCCGATCCAACCGATCTAATATCGCAAACTCATGGATCACGATAGCCGCCATGATCAGCCCGCCGCCCAGCATCTGGGGACCGCTCACCAATTGACCCAAAAAGACAAAGCCGATGATCAGGGCAAAGATGGGCTCGGTCAGCTCAATCAACTGCACCGACTGGCTTTCGATCAACGTCAGGGACTTGGTGGTACACCAGAATCCGCCAATGGTGGGTAAGATCGCCAGCATCAATAAAGCAAACAAGCTATCGCTTGACGGCACCGACCAGCCGGACAGTGCCAGCGGGATCGACAGATAAATCACCCCGAACAGCAATAGTGCTGCCACCGGGATCAGCCCGCCCCCCAGACCGAGTTTCTTGGTCAGCACCAGGAAGCAGGCATAACCCAACCCGGCCACCACAGCCAACAGCAAGCCCGAACTTTCCTGTCCCGAGAGCTGCTGGGTTTCGACGAAGACCAGATACAAACCGCCCAGCGAAAGCAGCATCGCCACCAGCTCATGCTTGTTGATCCAACGACGGGCAAGCGCTGCATTCAACAGGAAAGTGGCAATAGTCGAGGCGCCAAACAGGCAAAACACCACCACCGCCACATTGATGTGCTGGTAAGCTGCCGTTTCGAAATAATAGAGCACGAAAAAACCAAAGAACGCACAGACTGCGATACGTGGCCAGAACTCCCGGAGATAGCGACCCAGCACGCCCAGTTGCCCGGTCAACACCGCCCAAACGCCCAGCGTCATTAACGCAATGAGGCATTTGTAAAATGCCACCGCTTCGGAGGAGAGGCCCAATTGAAACAAATTCACACTAAACAGCCCCACCGTGCCGTTAAACAAGGCAGCCAGCACTGCCAGTAATCCACCGTAAATTTTCATATCATCCTTTTCTGTTATCCGTTTCCATCCTGTGCCCCCGCCGTTTCACTGATTTGATTCAAACCGTTGAATCAGAACGTTAAATCGGACGGAGGCAGATCCGTTCGCTTATCACCTTCAGCCGGAAGTCACCGCGTCGCCTTCACACGGACGCGCTTTACGGAACCGAACCATCCATCCAGCCGGGGCCGTGATCAACAGGGTTCCGGCCAGGAAGATGGCGGAAGCCGCAATCTGGATCCCCGACAGTGCCTCGTCATAAATCAGCCACCCGCTGAGCAGACCAAACACCGGCACCAGCAAACTGAGCGGTGCGACCGTGCTCATCGGGTACTTGAGCATCATCCGGTTCCACAGCCAGTATCCGAACAAAGTGGTCGGATACGCCTGAAACAACACAGCAATGGAAGTCTTCATATCCCACGCCTGATATGCCTGAGACAGCACTTCGGTGCCATTCAGCCCGATGCTCAGTCCCACCAGTGGCAAGGGCGCAAACAGCATGCCCCAGACATTAAATGCAAACACCCGCGTCACCTTGGCTTGTTTTACAATCATGTTCGCGGCCAGCCAGGAGCACGTGGCAATCAGGATCAGTACTAGGCCTGACAGGGTCACATTCCCCTCGGTGCCGGTCACGGCCACCACCAGCCCGGCCAGCGCCAGCATGCTGCCGAACGCCTTAGCCCTGCCGACGGTTTCGCGGTAAACCAACACCCCGATGACGATGCTGAGCAGCACCTTCGACTGCAGCAGCACCGACGCCATGCCCGATGACACCCCGGCGCTAATTGACCACGAAGCCATGCCCCATACCCCAACCCCGAATGCCAGCCCGTAACCCACCAGATACTTCCAGGGCACGTCCGGCTTCGGGATAAAGAAAATGATCGGGAACACCGCCAGCCCAAACCGCGCCGCAACCATCAGCAAGGGATCCACGTCAGTCACACCCATTTTGATCATCGAGAAGTTAAACCCCCAGATCATCATCACCAGTGCAATCCATCCCAAATCTCGCCGAGTCATATTTATTTGTCTCCTTAACCTTTTGATGCAGTGTGGCTTGAGCATCAAATCCAGTACAGATACAATTTTTAACAAAGGAACCAATACAGTTAAGGATCAGACGTGTCTCGATATAAACAGCTCGCGGACAAATGCATCGCCGATATTCAGGCCGGACGGCTCAAACCGGGCACCCGGATGCCGTCTCTGCGGCAATTTGCCCGACAACAGCAGATCAGCGTCTCCACCGCCGTCAGCTGCTATCAGGAATTGACGGCCCTGGGCTGGCTCTGTGCCCGCCCGCAGTCCGGGTTCTATATCACCGCCGTGGACGCGTCGCACCCGCTCCCGGAGTGGCGCTCCTTTGCCAGCCGGATCTCCACCCCGGCCCGCACGCAGACCACCGTCGAGCGGGGGCCGTTAGGGGTTTCTCATTCGCCGCTCAGTGAGCAGGATGTGCAGGATTTGGATGTCTGTTTTCGCCGCGCCCTGAAACGCATCGGCAACCGCCTGTCTCGCTACCCGGACTATCAGGGCGAAGTCCCACTGCGCCAAAGCCTGGCCACACACCTAACCGGCCAGGGTTTCCCGGTGCTAGCCGACGAGCTGGTGATCACCCACGGTTGTTTGTCGGCGGTCAAAACCGCGCTCGAAACCTGTACCCGGCCGGGCGATGCCGTGGCGATCAATTCGCCGTGTTTTAACGGATTACTGGAGCTGTTGGCGCAAATGTCGCTGAATATCGTCGAAATCCCGACGCTGGAAGACGGGCTGGATCTGGTCCAGCTCGAACACCACCTGCAAGCCGGCACCATTCAGGCCGGACTGTTCAGCACCTCGTTCATGAACCCGCAGGGCATCACCCTGTCGGTGGCTCAGAAGCAGCAACTGGCTGAGCTGGCCCGGCGTTATCAGACGCCGATCATTGAAGATGATGTCTACCTGGAGCTCTCTCATCAGGGGGATTTTGTGCTGCCGGCCAAGTATTACGATGCAGACGGCTATCTGTTGTGGTGCGGCTCGGTGTCGAAAACCCTCTCCCCCAGCTATCGCTTGGGCTGGTGCTTGCCGGGACGGTTCAAAGATGCCTATCTGGCGAAGTTCGCGGCCGGGTCTTACGGCGTGGCGACACAGATCCAGCTGGCGATTGCCGACTTCATCGACACCGGCCATTACACCCGGTTTCTGAGGAAAAAGCGCATGCAGTTACTGGGACAAAAGCAGGCTTATCTCGACTATTTGCGTCAGCACCTCCCGGCGCAAACCCGGATCAGTGTGCCGCAAGGCGGGTTGGTGTTGTGGCTGCAAATTCCCGGACTGGATGCCGAGGGGCTGGCGCAGGCAATTGAGAAAGCGCAAGTCGATATCCGTCTTGGCCCGTTGTTTACCTCGCTCGGCCACTATCAGGACTGCCTGCGGATCAATATCGGTTATCCGCTGGATGAAACAGTCAAACCAGAACTGGATAAGTTAATCGCTTTGCTGAACCGGTATACGGAAACAGGCCATCACTGATGGCCTGCGCTAGCTCGCCGGACACAAGATAGTGTCCGGCCAATCTACGACTCAGGCAATCGTCCGGACCCGGCCCATGGCCAGTACCAGTGCCACCATCAGCTGAACCCCGAAGCAGAGTCCGAAGATCGCTTCAATGCCCAGCCCGGAGACCAGATACCCGGAAGATGCCAGCCCAACCGGCATCAACAGCTTGAACAGCGAGCCGGTGATCCCGGTGACGCGCCCCAGATGCTGGGCATCAAACGCTTCCTGGCGGTAGCTCCAGATGCAGATATTGCTGTACAGGCCCACCGCAGAGACCCAGAAGAAGGCCAGCACCAGCGCCCACTGGCCGTCGAAGAGGACCGGCATCACGAAGCCGACCGATTCCAGCGCAATCGTGAGAATCAGCAACTGGCCGAGGCCCATATGTCGGCGCACTTTATCGGCCGTAAAAGAGCCCAGCAAACCACCAATCCCGGATGCAGCCACCAGCCAGCTGACTTCCAGCGCCGTCATCGCCAGCGATGCCTTGGCATAATAAATCGCCTGGATCCAGAACACCGACCCGGTGGTATTGATCACCATCACCGCCAACGTGATGTACCACATATTCCGGTTGGCGTAGAGAATGTGCCAGCCTTCTTTCAGCGCCTGGAAAACCGGCGCGTGCGTTTGTTGTGCTGCCGGTTGCAGCTCGAGTCGGCTTAATTGCCAGTAGGCCAGCAGCAGAAGCAGCGCAACGCCCAAAAAGACATTGTGGATCGCCGAAAGCAACAGCAAAGCACCCGAAAGTACCGGCCCCACAGTTTCCATGAAGCTGTAGAGTGAACTCATCCGGGCCGTGGCAGTATTCTGCTGATCTTGCGGCAGCGCGCTTTTCATCATGGTCATGCGCGCATTGTGATAGCCGTAGTTGAACGCCATCATCAAAAAGGCGCAAGGAAACAGCACCACCAATGGGTCCGCCAACCACTGAACCGCACTGTATGAGCACAGCACCACCAGCATCTGCCCCAGCAACATGGCCTGCGACCAGTGCTTCTTGTCGAACCGATCGACCCACACGCCGATAAACAATGCCAGCAACAAATTCGGCAAGAATTCTACCGCCCGCATCCAGCCCATCATTTCCGACGACTGGGTCAGTTCGTACACTAACAACGGCAACGCCAGGTCATAAATCTTCGAGCCGAAAGCCACAAAAAATGCGCTGGAGAATAAAATCAGAAAGTGCTCACTGCGCCAGATCGATCGGTGTGGTTGCGCTAACGTATTCATCTGTAATTCCTTTTATCTCATCTCAGATACCGCTATTATCGAAATTAAAAGATGAATAAAAATAGAAAAATTTAATAAGGATTTCACCTTTATGCGCTATTGGATGGCCTTGGTGTTCTTACGCGATCACCTCAAACTCCACACGCCGAAACATCTATCGCTGGATGCGTTCACCGCCGCCCTCGCCTGCACCAAACGCAACGCCCAGTTGGTGATCAAACGGCTGTGTCAGGAGGCCATCATCGACTGGCAACCCGGAATTGGCCGGGGCAATTTACCGGTGATCACCCTACTGACGCCAGTCGCGGAAACACTGGTGCAACAGGCCCGGTTGCTGCTGGCAGAAGACAAGGTCGAGCAGGCGCTGTCCCTCATCGAAGCAACGCAGCGTGATACGTTTATCGCCAATTATGTCGCCCGGTACCAGACCGCCAACGCTCAAGAGGATATCCTTAAGATCCCGTTTTATCGCGGCACCCACGACTTAGACCCCATCTCGATCAATCGCCGTACCGAGCAACATATTGCTGGCTATCTGTATGCCAAACTGTTGCAGTTTGATCCGGCAACCGGGCGCTTTCGGGGCGATCTGGCCCAGCACTGGCAGCGCGACGGCAATACACTCAGCGTCACCCTGCGCAAGGGACTCAAGTTTCATGACGCCAGCCCGATCACCGCCGGGGATATCCGGGCCCACTTTGAACGATTGCTCCACTCCGGCCACCAGAACGCCGCCCTGTACCGGTTTATCGACCGGGTCGAGGTGTTGGATCCTTACCGCATCGCCTTTACCAGCCAGGCGCTCGCAGCCCAGCTTGAAAAGTTGCTCGCCAATGGCCCGATGGGGATCGCCAAACTCACCGATGAACCCGGCAACGGTACTCTGGTCGGCTCCGGCTCTTTTCTCCTGGCCGAGCAGACACCGTGGCGCACCCTGCTCAAAGCCTCGCCTTACTATCACGGCTACCGGCCCTGGGTCGACGGGGTCGCCATCTGGAACGTTGGCGATCAGGCGACGGATTTTGAACTCAACAGCGATGTGGTGCACAGTACCCACCTCAAACACCGAAGTACCGAACGGTTTGATGCCAAAACCCAGTGGGAGCGGGGCGCCGAGTATCTGCTGCTCAACCCCAACCGCCCGCACCGCTGGCTGAAAAAACCGGCCCACCGCAAAGCGCTGATGACCGCGCTCAAAGCGCTGGGTGTTTCAGACGCGCTTCGCGATGACGGGATTGGACAAGCCACCGGCATGCTCTCCGTTCCGGGCCCAGCCCCCGAAGCAGATCCAGCTGCCGCTGCGCACGCCCTGCACTCAGTGCCCAAACCGGAGCAGCCGCTCCAGCTGCTCACCTATCAGTTGGATCATCATCTTGAGCTGGCCCAACATCTGGCTTCAGAACTGACCCAGCTCGGCATCGCCTGCGAATACCAGGTTGTCGAGTTCCCGGTCTTTAATCAGCGGGCAACCCTGAAAACGGCCGACATCATCCTCTCCGGCGAAGTGTTCGGCGACGATTGGGAAATGAGCTGGCTGGACTGGTTTTGCGCCAACCTGCCGCTGGAAATCTGTCTGAATGAAGCACAGCGCCAATGGTTGAAAGACAGCATCCTCTCCCTGATGCAACGCAGCAACATAGACAACCGTCTGAAAGGCTTTGAGAAGCTGGAAAAACAGCTCATCGCCAAGCACCTGTATCTCCCGGTATTTCATGCCCGGCAGAACCTGAACTTTTCTGAAACCGTCAGCGCCACCGACCTGCTGGCCAATGGCTGGATCGATTTTAATACCGTGATGATCACGCCACAGCCATCGACATAACCCATGCGGCCCGAATAGAAAAATCCGATGAGCGCCATTGATAAAAACATCAGTGGCTCAGACAAGCTGCGTCTATAGTCATTACTGAGTTATGGAAGTGACACTTTTCTTGTGGAATTTGTGAACTGGCAGCAAATAGGAGTGTTCTATGAGTAACGGCAAATGCCCTGTCATGCATGGTAGTAACACGAATTTAGGCGGCGCAGGCACCAAGAATACCGATTGGTGGCCGAACCAACTGAACCTGAGAATCCTTCACCAAAACGATACCAAAACCAATCCGCTCGGGGCGGACTTTAATTACCGGGAAGCGTTCAAGAAACTCGACCTGCCTGCGGTCAAAAAAGATATTGAAGATGTACTGACCACCTCCCAGGACTGGTGGCCGGCAGACTACGGTCATTACGGGCCATTGATGATCCGCATGGCCTGGCACGCTGCCGGGACCTACCGGACCGGGGATGGCCGGGGCGGTGCCGCGACCGGGAACCAGCGCTTTGCGCCTTTAAACAGCTGGCCGGATAACGGCAACCTCGACAAAGCCCGCCGTTTGCTGTGGCCAATCAAACAGAAATACGGCAACAACCTGTCCTGGGCCGATTTGTTTATCCTGACCGGGAACGTCGCCCTGGAATCCATGGGCTTTAAAACCTTTGGCTTTGGCGGCGGCCGGGCCGATATCTGGGAGCCGGAAGAAGATATTTACTGGGGCGCAGAAGACGAATGGCTGGGCAACAAACGTTACTCCGGTGAGCGCGACCTGGAAAATCCGCTGGCTGCGGTACAGATGGGTCTGATCTACGTCAACCCGGAAGGGCCGGACGGCAATCCGGACCCGGTCGCCTCCGGGAAAGATGTCCGAGAAACCTTTGCCCGCATGGCGATGGACGATTATGAAACCGTTGCCCTGACGGCCGGGGGCCACACCTTCGGGAAATGTCACGGGGCCGGGGATCCGGATCTGGTTGGCCCTGAGCCGGAAGCTGCACCGATTGAACAAATGGGGCTGGGATGGAAGAGCGCCCACGGCAGCGGTCATGGTCGCGATGCCATCACCAGTGGCCTGGAAGGGGCCTGGACCCCGAACCCAACCACCTGGGACCACGGCTACTTCAACATGCTGCTCGGCAACGAGTGGGAGCTAACCAAAAGTCCGGCCGGGGCCCATCAATGGAAGCCGAAAATCATCACCGAGAGCAATCAGGCGCCCGATCCGGAAGATGCATCCAAACGGGTCAACATCATGATGACCACCGCCGATATGTCGATGCGCGAAGATCCGGACTACCGCAAGATTTCCGAGCATTTCCGCGACAATCCGGATGAGTTTGCCGATGCGTTCGCCCGCGCCTGGTTCAAACTGACCCACAGGGATATGGGACCAAAATCCCGTTACCTCGGTCCGGAAGTCCCGGCTGAAGATCTGATCTGGCAGGATCCGGTTCCGGCCGTCGATCACGAGCTGATAAACGCCAGCGATATCGCCGAATTGAAGAAAGTGATCCTGGAATCCGGCCTGAGTATCTCTGAGCTGGTCTACACCGCCTGGTCGTCTGCCGCCACCTTCCGTGGCTCCGATTGCCGGGGCGGCGCCAACGGGGCCCGCATCCGTCTGGCACCGCAACTCAACTGGGACGTGAACCAACCGACCCAGCTGCGCAAAGTCCTGAGCACCTATGACGGCATTCAGAAAGACTTCAATTCGGCGCAATCAGGCAACAAAGCCGTGTCGCTGGCCGATTTAATCGTCCTCGGCGGCTGTGCGGCCATCGAGAAAGCAGCCAAAGACGGCGGCGTTCAGGTCGATGTGCCGTTCTCGCCCGGCCGGACCGATGCCACCGACGAGCAAACCGATGTCGAATCATTTGCAGTGCTCGAACCGCTGGCGGATGGCTTCCGCAATTACATGCAAAAAGCCTTCACCGTCACCGCAGAAGAGATGCTGCTGGATAAGGCCCAGTTGCTGACCCTGACTGCACCGGAAATGACAGTGCTGATCGGCGGGATGCGGGTGCTGAATGCCAATTACGATCAGTCACCGCATGGTGTCTTCACAAACAAGCCAGGCGTGCTGAGCAATGACTTTTTTGTCAATCTGCTCGATATGAATATCAACTGGGTGGCGACATCCAAAGAAGAGGCACTATTCGAAGGGCGCAACGCCAAATCCGGTTCAGTTCAATGGACGGCGACCCGGGTGGATCTGGTGTTTGGCTCCAACTCGCAGCTGCGAGCCATTTCTGAAGTCTACGGCGGTGACGATGCCAAAGCGAAGTTCGTTCACGACTTCGTCAGTGCCTGGACCAAGGTGATGAATGCCGATCGGTTTGACCTGTTGTAACCAGAATGCATGTTAGTGTCAGTGCATGTTGCTAACTGAGCTTTTGGCTGACAGGGCTTTTTGCTAACTAAGCTTTTGCTAACCAAACCGGGCGTCCGGATCAGACGCCCGTTTTTTCAGCCTGACGGTTCAGCCTTCTCCTTGCCCAAGCCCCTCGCCAGCGCTCCTCACCAACCATGCAAACCGACCATACTAACCAACCATGCTAACCAACAATTCTAGCCAAATACCCTAGCCGGGCAGGATCGCCGCCGCCTGCTGGCCTTGTTGCCGGAACTGCTGCGGCGTCATCCCGAACCGGGTTTTAAACGCCTTAATGTAAGAAGAGTCATTCTGATAGCCCACCTGATGGGCAATCGCCTGCACCGGCAGCGAGGAATCCAGCAACGACAGCGAATACACCAGTCGCAGGTGCTGACGCCACAAGGCAAACGTGGTGTTGAACTCTTTCAGGAACAGCCGCGACAAGGTTCGCTCCGACGCACCGACCACTTCCCCCCATTTCGCAAGCGACCAGTTCAGGTCCGGCTCCGCCGTCAACCGCTCAAACATCAGCTTCACCCGCCGATCTTCAGGCAGCAGCAACTGGAAAGAGCAGGACGTATCGGTGTGAATTTGATCATGCAGCACATCCAGCAACCGCAGTGTTGGTTTGTACTTACTTTCATCATACTTCACTTGTGCCGGTTCGGTCGTGCTCCGCTCTGGTCTCTCATCTGACATCTCGTCCGGTATCTCGTCCGGCACAACCTGACACGTTTGTCGCAACTCCAGCACGAGGGCTTTGAAGAACGGAGTCATCTCCACGGCTCTTAACTGCGAAGCATACCGACGCCCATAGGCCGGATTCAGATACAGCCCGATAAACTTCGTCTCGGTGATCGCCACCGACTCATGCGGCACGCCCGCCGGAACGAACAGCGCGGAAGTATGGGGCACCAGAAACTGGCGCTGATTGGCCTGAGTCTGAACAATCCCGCGCACCGGAAAGATCAGCTGGTGCCAGTCATGGCTGTGCATTTCATCCACCCAGCCTCTCGGCATGGCGATGGTCTTTACCCACACCGGCACATTCGGGTAACGCGCCATGAATTCGTTGGCCGGCAAGTGTTGACTGTTTGGCATCATTTATCGTCCATATGGCCTTATTCGGTCATTCGGCGTCCATCGTACCATAGTGCGCATCGGCAACCCTGCCACCATGCATCACAATCCGGGAGAAAACCATGCATATCCACTTTCTGATCCATGAATCCTTTGAGGGGCCGGGCTATTTTGCCACCTGGGCCACCCGCCATGGCTATACCCTCAGCGCTACCCGGCTGTATCTGGGTGAGGCGTTACCTGCTGATGACGCACCATTCGATCTGCTGGTGATCCTCGGCGGTCCGCAAAACCCAAGCACATCGGTTGCGGAATGCCCGCACTTTGACAGCCTGGCAGAGCAGGCAGTGATCCGTCAGGCAATCAACCGGCAGACAGCCGTGGTTGGCGTATGTCTGGGGGCGCAGCTCATTGGCGAAGCGCTCGGCGCACGCTATGCCGTCAGTCCCGAGCCTGAAGTGGGTTACTTTCCCATCCAGGTTACCAAAGCCGGTCAGGCCGATCTCAAGCTGGCAGCATGGGCACATGAAGAAATCGTCGGCCACTGGCACAACGACATGCCCGGCCTGACCCCGCACAGCACTGTGCTGGCCAGCAGTGCCGGATGCCCGCGGCAGATCGTCCGCTATGCCGATCTGGTGTACGGTTTTCAGTGCCACCTTGAATTTCAGCGCGCCGACCTGCCGCCGCTGATTGAACATGACGCTGCGACGTTTGCTACGTCAAAACCCTATATCCAGGCGCCCGATGCCATTCTGGCCCATGCGCCTGAGCGAATGAACCTGTTACTGGGCGACTTTCTTGACCAGCTGGTGCAGGCTTATCAAGGCATCCATACCAGTGTCATGGCGTAACCGCTTGGACATTCAGTAGTTCCATCTGTGAATGGACTAACAAATTCGTCAGTTCAACAGCCGAGCAGTCAGCTCACCATCAAAAACGGCTGATACGGAAACATCCGGTATCAGCCGTTTTGCCGCGGTATGACTCGCTGGATTACACCGTCAGACGGACGCTACGCCTTGTCCGGAGCGCTGAGAATATAGCGTCAGTAAGACGACACCCAGTGCTCGGCAAATGCAAATACGATAAGAAACAAAAAGAAGGCTCAAAACGTATACCGGGTTAGATTTTATATTCTCGCGCGGCGCAAACACTTTTCAATTTGCCCTGGATCACGTATATCTAGGCACTTTGTTGAATAAACGAATTGCTTTTGTGAACCATGAACTGGAGACCATATGAAATATTATTGGCTAGCAGGGCTCACCGCCATGGTCAGCGCTCAGGCGACGGCCGCACTCGGGCCACCCGGGCTCAGTGGCGAAGTCTCGCTACTGCTTGGATATGCCCAGCAAGAAACCAATTTTGATACCGATAATGCCGTGAAAGAAGCACCGCTCAACAGCGAAGCTGACACTGAATCCGGCGTCACCCTGTTCCCGCTGGGCCAGTTTCGCTACACCTTCGGGGCCGAAAACAACCAGCAGGTCTACCTCGGGACGTCGCGGGAAGATATTGCCACCGGCTTAATCGCCTTCGAAATTGGCTATCAATTTGAAACCACCAACAACTCGACCATGGCCTTTTCTGTCTTGCCGACCATTGTGAAAGATGAAACCTGGCAGGATCCCTTTCTCGTCAATCAGGCCAGAAAAGAAACCGATGTTTCCGGTAATGCGCTGAGATTCCAGTACAACAATATTCTGGACCAGGGGATTTCGCTCGATCTGGCCGTCTATAACCGGGATATTGACAGCGAACAATCCGGCACCAGTATTCCCGGGCTGACCCCGAACGATATCAACCGACTTCAGCGTGACGGCGACGGCATTTATTCCCGGATCGCCTGGGCGATGAGCACTGGGGGCACTTCAACCCTCCAACCTGAGCTGACCATTAATCGCTTTTCTGCCGATGGCGATGCGATGTCGATGACCCGCTACGGCGTCGGTTTAACCTATCTGGCCAAGCAAGGACGCCACGGTTACGCGATTTCCGGAGACTATGCGTTGGCCGATTATGATGAAGCTAATCCGGTGTTTGGCAAAACGCAGGAAGACCATGAAATCGGGCTCAACTTCGCCTACGAATACGACCAGTTCATGGACTGGGAAAACTGGGGCCTGAACGCCCTGGCCGGCTACAGTGTGGTCGACTCCAATATCGATTTCTACAATGAAACCCAGCTGTTTTTGGGTGTCGGTCTGAGCTATAAGTTTTAATCCGGCTCTGAACCGCATGCGCTTAAGGTGCCGGTGTTGCCCAACACACGCACCTTGAGCCAATGGCTGGCATCTTGTAACAAATGTGCTACTATCTGCACACACCCATCCATACCTGTAAGGAGATTCTGATGATTGTATTCAAAACCCACCCGGCAACGATTGAGAAGCAGAGCGGACACTCAACGCTGAACTAATACCAATCGCAGTAAATCACTGGTCATCCTAGCTTGTTAAAATGCTCGATAACTGCGTTAGAATTTTTGATTGTAGAATAACTACTTATCGAAAAATTCTGCCTTGTTCTCAAACATTTTTCCTGCGCTATTTCTGATCACTGACTGACTTTGATTGGTATAACAGCAACTTCTTCCCCTCTCTCCTTCCCTCTTGCCCGGTGCTTCTTGACCGGGGTCTATGCCTATTCATTTGACCCTCATACTTTCTGTTGATTGCGCGCAGCGCGCTTTGCAATGCGATTCTGCATGCGTAGGGAAAAGCAATGAATTCAACCATGACACTCAGCCAACTTGGCTGGCAACCTGTGTTTCAACAACAACTGACACTCGACGATCTGGAAACCAGCATCACCGGTCGGATCCTGGCCCATCACCGCAGCGGCTACGTGGTTCAGACCGAGCAAGGTGAGCACCAACTCCCGATCCACCATCGCCTGCCCGCGATGACCGTCGGCGACTGGATCTTGCTCGATCACGACCACCAGTTTGTCCGGCAACTGGAGCGAACCTCGCTGTTCAGCCGCCGGGCGCCCGGCAGCAAAGTGGCCGAGCAGTATATCGCGGCCAACGTCGATACCCTGTTTATCGTCTGCTCGCTCAATGACGACTTTAACCTCAGCCGGATTGAGCGCTACCTGGCCCTGGCCCGCGAATACAACGTCGAGCCCGTGGTGGTGCTGACCAAAGCCGACTTGTGTGACGACGCGGATGACAAACGCGCCGCAGTGCAAGCCATCGACCCGATGCTGATGGTGGAAGCCGTCAATGCGCTGGAGCCAACCAGCGGCGATAGCTTAAGCCTCTGGTGTAAAACCGGCAAAACCGTCGCCTTCATGGGCTCGTCCGGCGTGGGGAAATCCACGCTGGTCAATACCCTGATGGGCGAGTCGATTCAGCAAACCGGCTCGATCCGCGAAGACGACAGCAAGGGACGCCACACCACGACGTCGCGGTCGCTGCATTTCATGCCATCAGGCGCGGTACTGATCGATACCCCCGGAATGCGCGAATTGCAGCTCGCCGACTGCGAAACCGGTGTGAGTGAAACCTTCGCCGACGTCGAAGCGCTCAGCAAAGCGTGCCGATTCAGTGACTGTCAGCACCAAAGCGAGCCGGGCTGCGCCATTCAGGATGCACTGGAAACAGGCACCCTTGACCAGCGCCGACTGAACAACTATTTCAAACTGCTCCGCGAGCAAGCGAGAAATAGCAGTGCTTTGCATGAACAACGCGCCCGATTTAAGCAGATTCACAAATCGAACCGCGTCATCGTGTCGGAGAAACGCCTGATGAAGAAGGGATACTGAACGACAAGCAACACCAATAGGGACGATTCAGCCCTTGGCGAGGTCGCTCGGCCTCGCCGTTAACTCATACGCCCGCCTTCGCTTCGCTGAAGCGGGGGCAGGTGTGTTTTGGGATTGGTGGCGGGTGGTTGCAACAAGGTGATGCCCCATTTTCGTGTTAATGAGTACAAATACCAACCATTTGAAGCCAATTAGTTGCAATAGATAATCTAATGGTAAAGCGGAATTTCTGTGGAATGGTCCGAAATAAGCATAAAAATGATTATAACCAGTCACAACTTCTAAGAGCTTTGATGCTTAGATGTGTCGCCAACATGGAAACCGCCCCGTTACGGGGGTAATCCTCCCATTTTTAACCTCAGTTAAAAGTAGAAGTTAAGCAGCCATCAAAGGTGGTTTCCCTCCGTTGGCCTTGTGTGGTCGCTCATGATTGTAGAACCACAACCATTTTGTTGCATAG
>NZ_JAZGTF010000012.1:0-14164 GCF_037389125.1 Photobacterium sp. MCCC 1A19761 | reverse complement strand
CATCACGGAATATTACAGCAAGGTCAGGCCACATCAATATAACGGTGGTTTGACGCCAAATGAGTCAGAACGGTTATTCTGGAATGACTCTAAAACTGTGGCCAATTTTACTTGACCACTACAGTCATCGTGCGAGGGTTTGAGTTAAAGCACGGAAAACTTAAAGGCACAAAAGAGTAGATATATGTTAACGAAGCAACATAAAGAGAGGAATTTGCCTTCTATGGTGTTCGCTGCGTTCTGAATAGCACTGAGCTTTGAGTAGTAAAGAGCCCTTTCCCTAATCCAGCAAGTCCCCATTGCTTGCATTAGTCGACAAATGGAGAAAACATGGAAGTACGATTTTTAGATAACGATTCAGATTATTCAGCGGTGCTTGAGGTGCTGCTGCAACTGCGGACGACTTATGACTTTGACTCATTGTCGGCTCAGGTCAAAAAACAACAAGCGAACGGCTATCAGGTTGTTTACGTGAAATCACCGGGCGGGATCCTCGCGGTGGCGGGTTTTGTTGTGGGGGAGAAACTGGCTTGGGGCAAGTACATCTACATTGACGATTTAGTCACGAATACAAATGATCGTTCGACTGGTGTCGGTAAGTTTCTTATAGACTGGTTCAAAGCGTATGCGCTGGAAAACGGATGTGAACAGATCCATCTCGATTCCGGCGTCCAGCGATTTCCGGCCCATAAGTTCTACTTGCGTGAAGGGTTCAACATTGCGAGCCATCACTTCTCTTTGCTTGATGTGAAAAACGCCTGATATTGCTTTTTCTCGAAACGCAGGGCTTCCTCACATGAGCTCAAATCGGAGGGTGCTTTCTGGATTCATCGCCGGTGCATCAGGTACAGGGTACAATCGCACTTTCGGAAATATGGAATGTTTGAAATGGAACACATTGAAAAAGACCTTTACGACGCAGCTGTTCAGCTCATCGAAACACGTTATCCGACAGGCTGGGGTGGTGCAGCCGCAGTAAGAACGGCCTCCGGCAAAATTTTAACCAGTGTCGCGCCAGATGTGAAAAATGACGCATTGTCGCTCTGTATGGAAGTAGGGGCTTATTTGGAAGCGCATAAACTCAACGAAGCGGTGACTCACTCGTTGTGTCTGTGTCGCGAAGACGAACAGAGCGAGTTCCTGATTTTATCCCCTTGTGGGGTTTGCCAGGAGCGTTTAGTTCATTGGGGCGGTGATGTGAAAGCAGCGATAACCACGAAAGGGAATGATCTGGTTTTCAAAACAATACGAGAACTGATGCCGCACCATTGGTCTTTGGTGAATGGTGATGTGTTGTGACAACACGAACTGGGGATGCTTTCTTCGGTTCGTGAACAGGCTGATTACCTCTGTCAAAGCCTGATGAGAGAGCGATGTTATTGGTGTGAAGTCTGGAGGAGAACAACGTGAAAGTTTCTGCGTATATGGCACAAAGCCTGGATGGGTATATCGCCGGACCAAATGGAGAACTGGACTGGCTTGAAGACATTGAGAATCCGGAGGGGAGTGACTTTGGCTTTGCCGAATTTATGTCCACTGTCGATGCATTGCTGATGGGGAAGCATACTTTTGAAAAAGTCGCTTCGTTTGGTTTCTGGCCATACGACAAGCCTGTTTACGTGGCCAGCAATTCATTGACATCTCTGCCTGAGGAGCTGGAAGATAAAGTCACGATTGTTTCCGGAAGTTTGTCGGATATGCTCACGCAACTTGAGTCCCGCAATGTCAGATCCGTTTATGTTGACGGTGGTCAGTTGATTCAAAGCGCGCTTCGCCATGGTGTGCTCCGTGAAATAACAGTGACGACGATGCCGGTCATCCTTGGTGACGGTATTTCGCTGTTTGGCCCGTTAGAGAGCAAAGTGAAATTGTCTTTGGTCAACTCAGAGGTCTTGGTTGGGCAAATGGTGAAAACGCGTTATCAGGTAGATTAATCTGAATGCAATCTGTCAGTTTCGTTTCCTCGGTGTGACATAATCTGACAGGTTGCCCTAACTCGGTTCTGCCCCAAAACGAGTTAGCAGTAGGTCTGGCTTGACCAAGTTTTTATAATGATTCAGAGTAGTCAAAGCTGGCTAAAGGGACTGCATGCCAAATGCAAGACTTGACCCCGTCATGTGGCAAGGAGTTGTAAGGGGATGGTATCTTTTTGATTTGAAATGGCCATTAACTTACTTAGGAGGAATAGCTTGATCAATAAGAGTGGTGGCGCTGCCACAAACGCAGGTTCAGATTACCAACAAAGAATTTCTGCATATTTTGTATTACATATGGGGCTGGGCTTAGATTGCTCAAGAGCCTTGGAAAGGCGAAACAGCAACGGAAAAGTATTAAAAGTTGCTTTTGAGACAGATGACGATATAGACGATATTGTATTAACTCACGAAAACTCAAAATCTTATTTGCAAGCTAAAAGAAAGCTCACTCTTTCAGATAAAGATGGCTCAGATTTTTATAAAGCCATAGAGCAATTTGTAAAACAATTTCACAACTCTCAAAATGATAATGACTCCTACATTGCCATCACATCGGGTGAAACCTCAAAATCAATAAGCAAACATTTAAAAAAAATCACTAATTCTGCGAGATTGAGCGAAAAAGCGATAGAACAGAACCCACTGAGTAAATCTGAACTAGCTGCATATGGGAAATTAAAACGATGTATACAAAAGTCTTATGTTAAGAATGGCTTTGGTAACCCTGCTAGTGATGAGCTAGAAAAGCTGATTAAACAAATTTACATAGTAGTTTTAGATGTTGAGCAAGATGGGATTCATGAGAAAAGCTTTTTGGAGTCATTGGTTAACAAGTTCAATATCGAATCTAATCTGATTTGGAATCTTGTTATAGCTCAAGCATTAGATTGGTCTAAAAATCGTCAGTCAATTGACTTTTCGGGCATAAATGAGTTCCTAAGCAAATTTAAGATAAAAGAGATTGAACGAAGAGATGATGAATTAGATAGCTTTTTCAAAGTTAAATTTGATGCAGACAATTATACTATATGTTCTGGAAGAGAGTTGGTCTTAATGGAGTCCCCTTATCCTGATCACGATTATCAACTAGTAGAATTGAAACGGTTTGATGAGCGGGGGAATTTTAGAATAAAGTTTCACGAAAATGCCATTGAAATGAGCAACGGTGATAAATTTGAAATATATGCCCGATTCTCGACATATAAAGGGGCGGAACGGTTTCTGGAAGAAAACGCTGAATTTACTGACAATTTGTTGATAGTTCCTATCAATTCCAACGATAGTGGAGAATACGATAACACTCCAATAGCTAAAGCTTATTCTGAAAAAGTTAGAGGTCACATTTTAGCAAATAATGATGCGACTAAGTGTATACATTGCCAAAACGGACTGTCTTACCCGTCAAATTTAGTAGAAATTCAGGAAGAAGGGCTGCCGTTCGATGCGGGCAGTATTCATTCAGAATGTTTGCGAGTTTCAGATAGGGTTTTAGGGAAAACAATAAATGATGGTGTAAAGAAAAGCCCTGAATTTAATAATTTTGACTTTAATAAGTGGATTTCACTACTAGATAAAAGTCAAGGTTTATGGAGTGGCATGAAGGAATACCCAGTAAATCAGCCCATAAAGAATATCCTTTGGAACTCTAATCCTGTTGGTGATTCAAACGGTGGCTACTGTATAAAAACTAAATTGAAAGATGGAAGTCATCAGTATATTCAAGAGCGAGGAAAAGTTCAAAGGTATAATAGGGATGCTGCCCTAGAAGTATGTGCTCGTTTAGAAGAGTGGCGATTAGACTCAATTAAAAATAAAAGCCCTTTGTGTTATTCGATAGATGGAAATGTCCAAGGTATGCAACAGGAGCTTCAAAAGCATTCAACTAAACCTCTAGATTTAGTCGAATGTGAGTCTTTTAAAGTTGTGAAATTTACCAGAGGTATTGGAATAAAACACGACAAACTAAATAACTTCTACGCTCCAATATTAGTCTTTTCTGATTTTGAAACTGGTGAGTATATTACATTTGAAAATGCGATTTTTCTTATCACCGCTCCTACTGAACTTAAGGTTTATATCGAAAATTGGAACAAGGTCAATTATACTCTTGACTCTTACAGGTTGGATATTATTGAAACTGATGCGAAGTTTGACAAATTCATGCACTGGACAAAGCATAACGCTCTTGAAGTGCTTGTAGATCCATTCTTCGACAATGAAGCAAATCTAATTAAAGGCGCAATTATCGAGGATTTAGAAGAAATAAAGAAGCAAAGCGAAACTGGTGATAAGGATGAGATTGAGAGGTTCTCTCTTCTATTTACCATTGACAATGGGAATGGGACATTTACACAATTGTTCCGTGATTTTGTGAATGACGTTACTCTGCTCTTGTATGACAAGTGTACCTCTAACGATTGCAGGTGTATGGGGTGCCAGATGTACGACATAAGAATTGCGCATTACGGAAAAGATAATATTGACTTAAGGCAATCAAATGAAAACACACTTGTTTTAAACCTAAGCGATAGTGAAAGTGATTGGACTCAAGAGTTTATAGATGATAATAGTGTAGCTTGGAGTGATTGGGAGCAAATAGTTACGTAATTTGTGCTAGCTCAAACTTGATCTGACAGTTATCTTTTTCAGCTGGTGGCGTTCAGCTTAGTCATCCGCTAATTAGTATAAAGTGAATAAGTTTAAATCCAACCTGTCAGATTAATGAAATAGGACTCAATAAAATCTGAGGGGGAAGTGATGAGATTAGGTCTTACATCGTGTAAGTCAACGCCCTCCCATACTTTTCCTCATCAATCCCTGTAAAAACAGAGCAAAAGGTCTAAGCAGGTTCTGTCCAGTTGTGAGTTACGACACACGCAGGTCGACTGTACGATCTAGCCGTAACTTTCCAGCGGATGTGTAAGATCCAGTATGAGCTACTATATATCAGGTGGTAGCGGTCTGGACGATGTGTTCATCAGGCTTATCGCTCGCATGACAAGCCTGCAAATCGCAGGCTTGTATATTGTGCATCGCACGCACTTATACAGATGCCCTACTGAGTCGGATCAATGGTTAGTGGCGTAAAGGTCGCCGTGGCATTGTTGCCTGCTGCCGTGTAGTCCGTATAGGTCTGGCCCTGGCGCAGGGTGTAGTAGACATCAATAAAGTCATCGTCGTTGGTCGCCCAGCTATCCGGGATCGCTTCCAGTACTTTGCCGGTGAGCTGCGGAATCACCGCATAAGCCTGCACTTCAGGATCAGGAATCGCCTTCAGGGCTGCGGTCGCAACTTCTAATAATGCGCGCGCTAAGTCTTTGTAGTTGGTACCGTCATCTTTCTCCATGAGCAGCATATCAGCCGCCGACCAGCGGTAGCGCTGCCAGTGGATCATTACCTGGTTCGGGAAGTAGTCTGTCTCACTGTAGTCCAGATACGGCATATCGATGATATCCAACACCGGCTCATCACGGCTTGGATTCACCCCCGTCACAATTGCATACACTTCCGCTTTGCCGGAGATCCAGGGTTCCTGATCATCTTTCAGGCGGATTTTGCTCAGCACCGTGGTTGAGATGCTGGGAACCTCTGCTTGCGTATTAAAGTCACTTGCGGCCGCTGAAAACGATTGGTGTGCCATTGAGCGGGGTGCAGCATCGGGATGATGTTCCCCTTGCAAGCGTTTAATCTCATCATTCATTGCTTTGATACCGGCTTCCAGCTCTTTGCGGGAATTGGTATCAACGACGAGCACCGGGCGATCCGGCACCTCATAGACATCCAGTAGGTGAATGTTACCGTCGATATCGTAGGCTTCGATGTACTGCCAGTGTTGATCGTTCCCTTCCGGTTCCCAGGCAAAAAGCGGGGATTGACCTGCCTGCCAGCGGGCCAGCATGGATTGATCCGCCAGGCGCAGTTCCATGATGGTGTCGGTATAACTGTCGATGCCTTTCTCGACCCGTAAAGCCTCATCCATTGCCATCATCGACTGCGCAAATGGTGCCGCACGTTTGCTCTGCTTGAGTTCGTTGAGGGGCGCATTGAGTTGGTATTGGCTGATCGTGCGATGCAGAACCGGTGCCAGCTGCTGGTATTGCTGACTTAAGCTCAGGGCTAGAGCGCGCTTGGATTCGGCTGTCGAGACCGCCGTGGATGAGGCCGGTGTGGGGGATGCAAGCGTCGGTGTTATCGGTGTCGGAGAATCGGGGGCAGCTATCGCACCCGTCGCGAATAGTCCAGCCGTCACAGCAAGCGATCGTGTCAGTTTCATGGGTGTGTCCTCGCATTGAGTTTTTATTCTAATTTATGCGCATTGCAATGCTGCGCATACATTCGTTTATGCCACTGAACGATTCTGACGAACAACAGCCATGTTTCTATCTGTGAGATGCGTTCACTGAATGATAGGTATTCTCAATACAGATAAGGTGGTTTGAAATGGATCTGGTGAAAAAACAATCGGTTTGGAAGAGGGCAAAGAAAAGGTCTGATTTCTTTGGGTTGAATAAAAGCACAGTTTATAAAGCAGTTGTGGTGCTGGAAGCTTGGTTGCAGGTGTTTGCCGGGGAGTGCAACAGAGGGTTTCGACTTGCTCACACCAGTGGCGGCTCAGCGTTTACCCTTCGCTCCAGATGCTGTCTAATACGGCAAAACAAGAACAGATGTCGTGTGTCGAGCCGGGCTCGGTGCTCGCCATCAAATGACAGGGATGGATATGAGTACATTGAATATCGAGCAACTGAGCTGTGACTTTCCGTTGGTGAAACAACTGATTGCCCTGGAAGAGGTCTGCTGGTTTAACCCGAACAGTACAACGCTGGCCGAAGGCTTGCCTTATGTCGGACTGGAGCAGAAGGATATCCGTGATGCCAGTGACCGCCTGAAACGATTCGCGCCGTATCTGATGAAGGCGTTTCCGGAAACGGCGGCATCGAACGGGATCATTGAATCCGACGTTGTCGCCATTCCTGAGATGCAGCGTGCCTTGTCGGCGCAATACGGTACTGAAATCACCGGACGACTGCTGTTGAAAAAAGACAGCCATTTGCCGATCTCCGGCTCGATCAAAGCGCGTGGCGGGATCTATGAAGTGTTAACTCATGCGGAAAAGCTGGCCATGGCGGCGGGCTTACTCACGGAAGCTGACGATTACAGCAAGTTGTTGAGCGAGGAATTCAGAGATTTCTTCAGTCAATACAGCATTGCGGTTGGCTCGACGGGCAACCTGGGAATGTCCATCGGCATCATAAGTGCCAAGCTGGGGTTCTCGGTGTCGGTACATATGTCCGCTGACGCGCGTGAGTGGAAGAAACGCAAGCTTCGCTCGCACGGGGTGACGGTGGTTGAGTATGCGCAGGATTATGGGGTCGCGGTTGCTCAGGGACGAAAAGAGGCCGAGCAGGATCCGAACTGCTTCTTTATCGATGATGAAAATTCGAAAACCTTATTTCTGGGTTATTCCGTTGCCGGAGAGCGGGTGAAACAACAGTTCGATGTGTTGGGAATCAAGGTCGATGCCGAGCATCCGCTCTTTGTTTATCTGCCATGTGGTGTTGGCGGTGGTCCCGGCGGGGTGGCTTTCGGCTTGAAGATGGCCTTTGGTGATCATGTCCATTGTATTTTCGCCGAGCCAACCCATTCACCCTGTATGCTGTTGGGAGTTCACACGGGCTTACATGACGGCATTTCGGTGCAGGATATCGGGATCGACAATGTGACCGCCGCCGACGGCTTGGCGGTGGGCCGCGCTTCCGGTTTTGTCGGCCGGGCGATGGAAAGGTTGCTGGATGGCTATTACACCATCAGCGATGAGCGGATGTATCACCATCTGGCTGAGTTGAGCCGGTACGAAGAT
The DNA here is from genome assembly GCF_037389125.1 of Photobacterium sp. MCCC 1A19761. Taxonomy (NCBI): domain Bacteria; kingdom Pseudomonadati; phylum Pseudomonadota; class Gammaproteobacteria; order Vibrionales; family Vibrionaceae; genus Photobacterium; species Photobacterium sp. MCCC 1A19761. The sequence goes on along the minus strand of NZ_JAZGTF010000012.1, from coordinate 6,331 downwards.
ATCCAGCTGGAGCCGTCTGCACTGGCGGGAATGACAGGACCGGTTTGGGTCACCAGGGAGCAGGCATACCGCGCGCGATTCGGGCTCGATGAGCAGACGATGAAAAACGCCACCCATTTGGTCTGGGCCACCGGCGGCGGGATGGTGCCGGATGAGGAAATGGCGGTTTATCTCGCTCAATCCCAAGATTAATCCTCACTCATCAGGCACGGCCCCGGCTGTGCCTGATGTCTTCTGATGTTCACTTAAACATCATCTTTCTTAATCGACGCTCTCCAAATTTTCCGTGCTGCTTTAAAACCTTTTTAAAAACAGGGGATTGACACTTAAATTGGAAGCGGTTTATCACTTCCAATAAGCGGTAAATGTTTTCATTATCATTTTCATCAATTGATCAAGAATCTGTAACGTAAATACTCTAACTTCGGCCATTCTTTTAGAAAAACAAAAGGATGTACCATGAAGATCAAGCAGTGGACCGCAGCGCTTTCGCTGATGCTGGCCGCTCCGGCCATGGCGGATACCGATGTGTATCTCACCAATAACTCTGATCAGCCGTTATCGATTCAGATCAAGCACACGGGAACCGATCAACTGCAATTGGGCAAGGAATGGCAGCAGCACACCCAAACATTAGGCCCGTGGGAAACCAAAGCGGTCATGAGCTTTAACCGTTGGGAAGGGGTGGAATCGGGCCAGACGTATCAGTTTGAGACGGTGGTTTCCAATGCCCGGGGTGAAAGCGTCACACTGTTCCAAAAAATGGTGGGACACTGGTATAACTCGACCATCGAGCACGGCGTCACCGCAGCAGATGTCCCGCTGGCCCTGAAAGATGACCGCAATGTCCATCGCTACCAATCGACATCATTTGGGGAACGTGCGGTCGAGCTCGCCTTTAAGTCAGAAAGTACGGCACGCTACGACGATTTGTATTACACCATGACACCGGAAAAGCAGGATGAAGGGGTCGATCCGGATGCCAATACCCTGAAGATGATGACGTATAACATCTGGATGCTGCCGGCGGTGGCCTCTCATATTGACGATCGGTTCGATATCATCCCGGCGCATGTGAAAGGGTACGATGTACTGGCGCTTCAGGAAGTTTTCGCTGGTGGCCGGGATGCGTTTCTGCGCGAGCTTGCCAAGGAATATCCGTACCAAACCAAAATGCTGGATCAGGATGGGTTTAACATCCATGACGGTGGCGTGATGATTGTCAGCCGCTACCCGATTGTGAATCAGGCGCAGTACGTGTTCCCGGATTGCAGCGGCACCGACTGTTTTGCCGATAAAGGGGTGAACTACGCTGAAGTGATTAAAAATGGACAGGCTTATCATGTGTTCGCAACCCATACCGCGTCGTTCGATACCGATACGGCCCGTGAATACCGCCAGCGCCAGTTCAAACAAATGCGGGATATGGCGAGGTCGCTGAATATCCCGGCTGACGAAACCGTGGTCTACAGCGGCGATTTCAACGTGAATAAGCTGAAATTCCCGGGGGATTATCAGCAGATGATGGCCAATCTGAATGCGGCCGAGCCAACCTACGCCGGTTATACGGCGTCTACATTTGATCCGCGCATCAACGATTTCGCCGGTGAAGCGTTGTCCGGCGGCGAAAATGTCGAGTATCTCGACTATGTGATGGTGAGTGAGGAATATGGCCAGAAATCGGAAAACACCAACCGGGTCGATGTTCCGCGTACCACTGATGAGCGACTGTGGCAGCATTACAACCTGTCGGATCACTTCCCGGTTACGGCGGTGATTAAGTAATGGGACGCGTGATCCCAATCCTCATGCTCGCCGCGACGGCGGGCATGTTCCTGGTGTTTGAATCTTTCGAGGATGCCGAAGTGCCAACCGGCAATCGTGCAGGGGCGGCGGAATCTCGCGAAGTACATGCCGTTACTGAGCATAAAATTCCAGTCGTTGTGACCGGTCAATCGACGGAAATGGCCTCGACAGCCGAACAAGTATCAGTGACAGGGTCACAGGAAGCACTGCCTGCAAGCCTCGAAGCGAACAGTCAGATCCTGAATCAAGCTTCTGGTCGCGAACTGCGGGATGCATTAGAAGCATTCTGGTCGGCATGCGGTCAGCAAGGTAATTGCCTTCATCAACTGAGCACGCTGGAGGGCATGCTGGATGCTGATAGATACGCCTTGCTGGCAGACTATCCGGCCATGAAAGGGGGATGGCAGCAAACGCTGGGTGAGCTGGATTTGGCGCAAACGCCGGATATTGCCGAGCGGGTTGAAGCGGTGAAAGCGCAGGCAATTGCCGTCTGGGGAGCCGATGCCGATCAGCTATTTGCTGATGAATTTGCGTTATACGATTTTAAGCTCGAATCCCGGGCACTGGCGGACGCACCACCTGAGACATTCATCGAACAATATCAAGCGCTGGTGGCGACATGGCAACATCGTGCTGGTGCTTTGGCCATCGACAGCAGTGCTGGCCGATATGAACAAGCGGTTGCGCTGATCCCGGCGAGCTACAGTCCGCAACAAAAGCAGCGCCTTCGAGCGCAGCTGGCACAGGTTTATTTAACGGACTCTGAGCAAGCGGCCATCACGCAGCGTCAGGAGCAAGTGGCGCAACAAGCGAAGCAGGTGAGTGACTATCAGTCTGCGCTGAGCCGGCTCAAGCAGGATTTGGCCGATCAGCGAGCGACGGACGATGTGTCGATGCCGGAAGCCCAGTGGCAAACCTATTATCAGCAACAGATAGCGGATTTCCGCCGGGCTTTCTTTGCTCAATGATGTTTGTTTCGTACGGTTTGTTCAGCCTTCTGAGCAACAACAGCTACAAAATCCGGCCATCTTTCATCTCAATCACACGGCTGGCGCGGCTGGCACGCGCCAGATCGTGAGTGACCATCAGAACGGTCACCCCTTCGCGATTCAGGGCTTCAATGGTTTGCATGATCTCATCCCCGGTATGCTGATCCAGATTCCCGGTGGGTTCATCAGCCAGCAAGATCGACGGGTCGCCGACCAGCGCCCGGGCAATGGCGACTCGCTGCCGTTCGCCGCCGGACAGCTCCTGCGGCTTGTGGGATGCGCGCTGGGTCAGCCCCACTTTCTCCAGCACAGATTGGACTTTGCTGGTTCGTTGCTGGCGGGTGAGTGGCCTGTAGAGCAGCGGCAGCTCGATGTTTTCCCGCACATTGAGTTGTGGCAACAGGTGGAAGGCCTGAAAGATAAATCCGATTTGGGCATTGCGGATACGGGACAAGGCGGCATCAGAGAGTGCGTTGACCCGGGTGCCGTTTAAGCGGTAGTGCCCCTGCGTCGGGCGATCCAGACAGCCGATAATTTGCAGCAGGGTTGACTTGCCGGAACCGGACGTACCGGTGATTGCGATATATTCGCCGGGCATGACCGTGAATGACACCGCATGCAGCGCGGTGACATCCGTTTGGCCCATCGGATAAGTCCGGCTGACGCCGTCGAGGTGAACCAGCGCGTCCGAGTGATCCCGAGGATCTTGCTTGTCAGGCTTTTGGTTAGCAGTGCACTGGTCGATAGCCTTTGGGTTGCTAAGCTCTTGGTGAAATAGATCTGATGCAGAATTCATGACAGAGAACTACTCCTGTTTCAGGGCGCGGATGGGGTCGAGCCGGGCGGCGAGCAGCGCGGGATAGAGCCCGGAGAGGATTCCGACCGCTGCGGCTGAACCGATCGCCAGCAGCACGGCACCGGGGGTGATCACCACGGGAAAGTCCCGTAAATGGGCGATGATCGCCACGAGTCCGCAGCCCAGAATCAGCCCGGAGAGTCCGCCAATGGTCGTCAGGCAGGTTGCTTCAATCAGGAACTGATTCCTGATGTCTCGGTTCGTGGCACCCACCGCCCGGCGTAAACCAATCTCTTCGGTTCGTTCCCGCACCGCGACCAGCATGACGTTCATGATGCTGATCCCCCCGACAACCAGTGAAATGGCAGCCACCGAGGTGAGCCAGAAGGTCAGCGTGCGGGTCGCTTCGGTCATGCTTTCCTGAATGGCGGTCAGATCGTTGACAAAGAAATCATTGGGCTGGCCGTCCGGAATCCGGTGCTGATGGCGCAGGACCTGCTGAATATCCAGCATGGTTTGCGGGATCCGGCTTGGATCCTTGACCCGCAGATGGGCATAGTGAATCGCACCGGGATGGGTCTGGCTCAGGCCGATCACCCGTAGCCGGGCCGTGGCGAGCGGCACCAGGACTTTATCGTCCTGATCTGCGCCGCCGGGGGCTTGTCCCTTGCGTTTGAGCACGCCGATCACCTTAAACGGCGTTTTGCCAATCCGGATGGTTTTCCCGATAGCAGCCGTGAGAGGGTCGACCGAATTGTCACTGGTGGCGAACAGCTCCCGGGCAACGGTATGGCCCAGAATCGCGACTTTTCGGGCAAGGGTTGCTTCTCGTTCGGTAAACACACGTCCCCGCGCTATCGCCCATCCCCGAAGTTGAAAGTAATCCCCGGTGGTCCCCTGGATCAGACTGATCCAGTTTCTGGCCTGATACAGCACCCGGCCGTCGGCATAAATCGACGGCGCGGCAGCCTGTATCCCCGGAACGAGCTGACGAATGGCTTCAATATCGCGGTCGGTCAGGGTGGGGGTGTGGTGCTCCAGTCGTACGCCGCCATTTTCCAGCATGCCTGGCTCGATAAACAACAAATTGGCGCCCAGACTTTCGACCCGCTGCAGTACCTGATGCTGGCTGCCGGCCCCGACGCCGATCACGGTGACCACCGCCGCGACGCCAATCAGGATCCCGAGGATTGTTAGCAGGCTCCGCAGGCGGTGGCGGTAAATCGTGCGCAGCGCGTGGGTGAGGTGCAGTCCGGCATGCATCATAGCACCCCGCTAGCTATCATCGGCAACCGCCGAAACGGCTGCTTCGGGGGGATTGGAGATTGATGCGCGGGGCATGGCGTGAAGCGGGTCGGTTGTTTCACGGGTGAACTCCTGAGGCGTGTTCGGCGCATCCGGGACTGGAGCGGCTTCGGCGTTGATTTCAACAATGGCCGTCATACCGGGCAGCAGAGACTCGTCCGGATTTTCTGCCAACAGCACCACGGTATAGGTCACCACGTTGTCGACGATGATCGGGGCGACCCGGATTTGCGTGATCCGGGCTTCAAATTGTCGCTCGCCGTAGGCCGGTACGGTGAACACGGCGAGTTGGCCAATCCGGATCAGGCCAATATCCGCTTCGTCAATTCGGGCATGGATCTCCATTTTTGTCAGGGTACGGGCAATTTTGAATAATTTCGGTGCTTCGAGGCTGGCGGCGACGGTTTGTCCGCGCATGACTTCTCGGGAGAGAACCACGCCGTCAATGGGCGCACGAATGGTGGTTCTGGCCAGGGCTACGCGGGCTTCTTCCAGCGCGGCTTCCTGATTCCTGACTACGGCCTGGGCCCGGTCCAGTTCGGCGCGGGCTATCCAAACCTCTGTTTCGGCTTCATCCAATGCATTCACTGAAGCGGCGCTGCGTTTATTGAGAGTTTTGACCCGATCCAGCGAGCGCGAAGACTGACGCAGTGAGGCATTTCGAACATCGACAGTGGCTTTGGCATCCAGCAGTGCCGCTTCCGCCTGCCGTAGCTGAGCTTCGAAAAATTCAGGGTCCAGGCGGGCAATAATCTGGTCGCGTTGCACCTTATCATTGAAGTCAACCAGCAGCTCGGTGATCCGGCCGGAGACTTCAGAGCCGACTTCAACCTCACCAACCGGTTTTAAACTGCCCGAGGCAATGACCAATTGTTCCAGGCTGGGATTCAGCGACAACCCGCCCGGCTCAGCTCCGGGGAGTGTTTCGTCAAATTCCGATGAGGCGCGGCCATCGCCTAGGGAAGGATCGCATGCGGCGAGGAAAAAACAGAAAACAAAAACGGCATAGCTGAACCAGGAAAAATGGGGCATAGGTCTGAACTCTCCACATAACCAGCGGCTGATCAGCGATGAATGATCGCCGGCAGTGCGATGCAGATCCGTCTGCGTTCACCCGACACTTATGTGTGGGGCAGCGGGCGCGTTCAGCGTCCCGCTACGATCGGTATGCACGATCGCGAGATCAATCATCGAACGATGACTGTCCGCGTAATCGTGTCACTGCGGCTAGTCCCAGTATTTGTCGCAGCGTTGAACAACACGTTTCATTCTTTTGTAACCTTTGTCCTTGTATGCATAGTACTTTTTAGAACCATAGTACTTGGTGTAACTATTTTTCGACTTGTAGTCATGATACTTGCTGTCTTTGTGAACGTAGGTGTTGTAAGACTTTTTCGAGATGGAGCAACTGACTTTCACTTTAGAAGACATATAA